>JADZDV010000072.1 GCA_020850915.1 Chloroflexota bacterium
CGGCTGATGAACAGCACCTCCTACTGGTACTTCCACACCGACCAGTGGCGCTATGACGGCATGAAGCTCGACCCGATCCTGGTGCCCTGGGCCGACCAGCTCCCCGACTACGACCACTCGGCCGACGTCAACGCGCTCGCCGTCCGCCTCGGCTGGCTGCCCTTCCAGCCGGCCCTGAACCGCAACCCGCTGGAGATCGTCAAGGAGGCCGAGGCAGCGGGCGCGACCAGCGAGGAGGAGATCGCGGCCTGGGTCGTGGAGCGAATCCGCTCGGGCGAGCTGCGCTTCGCCGTCGAGGACCCCGACGATCCGGAGAACTTCCCCCGCTGCCTGATGGTCTGGCGGGGCAACCTGATCGGCACCAGCATGCGCGGGCACATGCTCGCCCTCCGCCACCTGCTCGGCACCCATCACAACGTGCTCAGCGAGCCGACCGCCGCGGAGGGCAAGGTGAAGGAGGTCGAGTGGCGGGACGGCGAGGCCCCGGAGGGCAAGCTGGACCTGCTCGTCGACGTCGAGCTGCGGATGATCTCCAGCGCCAACTACGCCGACGTCGTGCTCCCCGCGGCCCACTGGTACGAGAAGTCCGACATCACGGTCACCGACCTGCACACCTTCATCCATCCGTTCTCGGCGGCGCACGACCCGCCCTGGGAGACGAAGCCCGACTGGGACGCCTTCAAGCTGATCGCCGAGAAGTTCTCGGCCCTGGCCAACAAGCACTTCCCGAAGCCGGTCCGGGACCTGGTCCTGAGCCCGCTGATGACCGACACGCCCGACGAGTACGCGCAGCCCGAGGGCAGGATCCGCGACTGGAAGCGCGGCGAGGCCGAGATGGTCCCGGGCCGCACCATGCCCCGCATCCAGGTGATCGAGCGCGACTACCGCGAGGTCTACAACCGCTACATCAGCCTGGGTCCGCTGGCGGCGACCGGGTTCGGCGCCAAGGGCGTGGACTTCGACATCACCCCGATCTACGAGGAGATGAAGCGCGACCATCGGATCGGGACCGTCAACGATCGCCCGTCGCTGGAGCGCGACGAGCAGGTCGCCGAGGCGATCCTGCAGATGTCGCCGGAGACCAACGGCGAGGCTGCCCACCTGGCCTGGGAGGCGCTCGAGCGCAAGACCGGGCTCAGCCTGACCGGGATCGTCGAGGGGGAGCGGGATGCCGTCTTCCACTACCAGGACCTGGTCGCGCAGCCGCGACGGGTGCTGACGTCGCCCCACTGGTCGGGGCTGGAGACCGCCGGGCGCACCTACTCGCCGTGGACGGTGAACATCGAGCACCTGGTCCCGTTCCGCACGCTCTCGGGCCGGATCGACCTCTACCTGGACCACAGCCTCTATCTCGACCTCGGCGAGGCCTTGCCGGTCTACAAGCCGCCGATCGACACGACCGCCACCGGCATCGTCGACCGCGGCCGGCTGGAGCCGGGCTCCAGGGTGTTCCGGTTCCTGACCCCGCACGGGAAGTGGACGATCCACTCGAACTTCTGGGACAACCTGTGGATGCAGCGGCTGTTCCGGGGCGGCCAGGTGATCTGGCTCAATCCCACCGATGCCGAGGGCCTGGGGATCGCCGACAACGACTGGGTCGAGGCCTACAGCGTGACCGGGATCATCGTCGCCCGGGCCGCGGTCAGCCACCAGGTCTCGCGCGACACGGCGATCATGTACCACATGTCGGAACGGAACCTGAACGTTCCGTTCTCGAAGCTGGCCCGCGACCGGGGCGCGAGCGACCTGCGCGGCGGCAACTCCAACTCCACCACCCGCATCCAGCAGAACCCCTCCTACATGACGGGCGGCTACGCCCAGTTCACCTACGGCCTCAACTACTGGGGGACCAGTCCCGCCGAGCGCGACATGACCGTGGCGATCCGGCGGATGCCGCTGGGGCCGAAGGAGAAGCCCGTCTACCAGGCCAAGGACATAGACAAGGTATGAGGCGATGAAGGCGCAAGCACAGATGGCGATGGTGTTCAACCTCGACAAGTGCCTCGGGTGCAGCACCTGCACGGTCGCCTGCAAGAACGTCTGGACCAACCGCGAGGGCGCCGAGTACATGTGGTGGAACAACGTCGAGACCAAGCCGGGGGTCGGCTATCCGCGCGAGTGGGAGAACCAGGACCGCTACAAGGGCGGCTGGGTGACGACCGGCAAGCGCGACCGCCCCCTGCGGCTGCGGGCGCGCAGCAAGCTCGGGGGGATGCTGAGCCTGTTCACCAACCGCGTCGTCCCGCGCCTGGAGGACTACGTCGGCAAGGGCCCGTTCACCTACACCTACGAGGACCTCCACTCCCCCGAGCAGCAGCCTCAGCAGCCGGTGGCGCGGCCGAAGTCGCTGATCACCGGCGAGGAGGACATCCCGATCACCTGGGGCGTCAACTGGGAGGACAACGCGGCCGGCACCCATGTGACGGGCCGCGACGACGTCAACTTCAAGGGCATGCCCGACGCCGAGCGCGACGCCCTGCTCTCCTACGAGCGGGTCTTCTACTTCTACCTGCCGCGGATCTGCAACCACTGCATCAACCCCGGCTGCGTGGCTGCCTGCCCGAGCGGGGCGGCCTACAAGCGTGAGGAGGACGGGATCGTCCTGATCGACCAGGACGTCTGCCGCGCCTGGCGCTACTGCATCACCTCCTGCCCCTACAAGAAGACCTACTACAACTGGCGCTCGGGCAAGATGGAGAAGTGCATCCTCTGCTACCCGCGGATCGAGACGGGTCAGCCCCCCGCCTGCTTCAAGGCCTGTCCCGGGCGGATCCGCTACCTGGGCCCGATCCTCTACGACATGGACCGGGTCGCCGAGATAGCGAGCCGTCCCGAGGAGGAGCTGGTCGCCGCCCAGCGGGAGCTGATCCTCGACCCGCACGACCCGGCCGTGATCGCCAACGCCGAGCTGCAGGGCATCAGCGACGCCTGGATCGAGGCCAGCCAGCGCTCGCCCGTCTACAAGATGTTCAAGGAGTGGGAGATCGCCCTGCCGCTGCACCCCGAGTTCAGGACTCTGCCCTCGCTCTTCTACGTGCCGCCGGAGAGCCCGATGGTCACCCTGCTCGACGACAACGGATGCTGGACCTCTGACGGGGATTGGCTGCCGGCGCTGGACGAGTTCCGCGTCCCGATCCAGTACCTGGCGCAGATGTTCGCGGCGGGCAACGAGAGCGAGGTCAAGCGGGCCCTGGTGCGGCTGCTGGCGCTGCGGCGCCACAAGCGCTCGGAGACCGTCGAGGGCAAGCCCGACAGCCAGTCCCTCGCCGAGGCCGGCATCGACGAGGGCACCGCCGAGGAGATGTACCGGCTGCTGGCGCTGGCCTTCTACGAGGAGCGCTTCGTGATCCCCACCACCCATCGCGAGGACGCGGACCTCGATCCGTTCATCGAGCGCGGGTTCATGGGCTTCGACGAGATGGCGCCGGAGTCCGGGATGAAGCGGCGGGAGCACTTCCACGCCGC
>JADZDV010000073.1 GCA_020850915.1 Chloroflexota bacterium
CCGCGCTCCTGGTCGCCATGAACCCCAGGTAGCAGAGCGGCAGGATGCCCGCCACAGCGCACGCCGCGCGCCGGCTGCGCCAGGACACCACGGCCCCCGCGATCGTGGCCAGAAGCGGCGCGAGGCCCAGCCCCTGGAGCAGAGTCGCTACGTACAGCAGCGGAACAGGATCGGTCGGCTGGCCGAGCCAGCGACCGCCGGCGCCGGTGCGCGAGGTTGCCGCGACGTCCCGAATGAATTGGCCCGCATCTAGGACCGCGAACGGCGTGCCGACCAGGAACGCGGCGAGGGCGGCAGCGCCGGCGAGCAGGAGGGGGGAGATCAGCACTGTCCCCCGGGCCCCGCCGTGTCTCACCCTGCACGAAGCCACAACGTGCGCCGCGAGCAACGGCAGGATGAAGCTGGCCATCGTGTACTTCGTGGACATCGCCAGCCCGCCGGCCAGCCCCGCTAACAGGTACCAGCGCCGGTCCGGGCTGGCGAGCAGCCGGGCGGAGCCGTAGAAGGACAGCAGGAGCAGCGCGGTGGCCGGTACATCGTTCACTGCGTAGTGCGAGTCCCGTACGTGGAGAAAGCAGACCGCCAGCAGCGCTGCCGCGAGCAGTCCGACCGTGCGCCCGAACAGCGCGGCGCCGCTCGCGGCAAGCAGTGCCACGCTGGCGACACCAGAGAGGGCGCTCGCCGCGCGTCCAACGAGGTGTGGCCCGCCAGGTCGATCCGGATCGAAGGGGCCGGCTAGGGGCCCGAGGGCCCGAGCCGCCGTGAGCGCGCCGGAGACGACATAGATAAAGAAGCTGGGATTCTCGAAGTACCCCGGATTGGGATCGCCCGTGCGAACCATCTCGAGCGCCCGCTCCACGTAGTTCGGCTCGTCGAGGTGGAAGGCCCAGGGCAGGCCCCAGTTGATGCCAGTCAGCCGCAGCAGGAGCGCCAGACCGAGAATCAGCGCCAGCGGCCGGCCGCTCGTGGAGCCTGGCCACCTACGCGGCTCCGCCGAGCGCTGCGCAGCCCGCTCCTGAACGTCAAGGGTCATCATCTCTCTGTGACGTCCTGCTCTCCGTAACGCCCCCCGCTAGAATGCTGCATCGCGCAGATCATACTCTCCAACTGGACTCGTCTCCCGATGCCATCGCCCGTCGGCTGGGACCACCGCCACCGCACTGGGGAGACCCGCTGCCTCGCAAGGCTGGATTTGTGGGTGCCGCATGCTTGAGCCGCTACCTGGCTCGAAATCGTATATCTCGTTCTGGGACGACGTTGGCGAACGCTTTCCTTCGCTGAAAGGCGCGCCCTCGACGCGCTACTACCTGGAGTGCGAGCGGCTTCTCCTCCAGACGTACTTCCCTCCCCTGGCCGGACGGACCCTCTTCAAGACCGACCTCTGGGACGAGGCGAAGAACACGGAGATCCTCCGCTGGTCCGCGGACCAGGGCGCCGTTCCGTTCGGCATCGACCTCGCGCCGGATGTCGTGCGCGAGGCCCGCCGAGTGCTCTGCGCTCACAGGGCACGATTGGCCATCGCTGACGTCCGGGCGATACCCTTTGCCGACGCCTCGTTTGACCTTGTTTATTCCATGGGGACCATCGAGCACTTTCCCGACTACTCTGTCGCGGTGCGCGAGATCTTCCGCGTGCTCAAACCCGGTGGCACCGCGATTGTCGGCGTGCCCAACAAGTACGATCCGTTCCTGCGTCCGCTCATGGTGCACCTGCTCAACGCCGCCCACAGCTACGGCTATGGCATGGAGAAGTCGTTCACACCGACCGAGCTGCGGCGCCTTCTGGAGTCAGCCGGCTTTCGAGTCCGTGCGATGAGTGGTGTGTTGTTCATGCCCGGCTGGCTCCGGATGGCAGACCTGCTGTTCCACACCCGCGTCCCGCCGCTGGCCAGGCTCACCAGCATCCTGATCCAACCGTTCGCCTGGCTGTACCAGCACGCTCCCGTCGTTCGACGCCACGGATACCTGCTAGCCTGTGTCGCCACAAGGCCCGTGTCGGACAGCGACCTCCACGGCCAGACCTGAAGCGTTCGAGGGGGAGGGCGCCAGTATGATTTCACGACGGAGCTTGCTCGTAGGTTCGACGGGCCTGTTGGCGTTGTCCGTCGCGTGCCGTCCGGGTGCGTTGAACCCGTTCGCCGGCGCTGTCGCCACGCGCGATATCCCGACCTATCGCGGGTCCGATCGCCAGCAGGTGCTGGAACAGGGCGCTCGCCAGGAAGGCAAGCTCGTCTGCTACACCACGCTGACTGACGCCATCGTAGCGGCCATCACCAACGGGTTCAGGAAGGCCTACCCGTACGTCGAGGTCGAGGTCTTCCGCTCCAGCACGCCCGAGCTGCAGACGAAGATCACCCTGGAAGCGCAGGCCCACCAGCCCAGCTTCGACGTGGTCGAGTCGAACCTGCCGCTGGCTCAGGCGCTCGGGGAGCTTGGCCTGATCGCGCCGTTCTTCACGCCTGAAGCGGAGCACTACTCGACCGAGCTCCGCAAGTCGGTTGGAGAGGCGTTGAACCTCTGGATCAGCGATCGCGAGGTCTATCTCGGCTTCGGCTACAACACCCGGGAGCTGCGCCCAGAGGATGTTCCCCGGACGTATGGAGATCTGCTCAGCCCCGCGTTGAAGGGCAGAATGCACCTCGCCGGCAACGATACGGGCATCCGCTGGCTTGGGAACGTGCTGCGGCACCAGGGCGAGGGCTTTGTCCGCTCCCTGTCCGCTCAGGACCTCGTCGTACAGGTACTCTCCGCACAGGCGCTGGCAGACCAGGTTGCTAGCGGTGAGGCCCCGGCATCGCCGACGATCTTCCGCAACCACGCTGTCGTGGCCAGCCGGAAAGGCGCGCCAGTTGGCTGGGTCCCCCTCGAGCCCGTCTACGTCAACCGCGGCTTCGTCGCGGTTGCCTCGGCCTCGCCCCACCCCCACGCCGCGACGCTCTTCGTTGATTTCCTCCTTGGGACGCCGGGGCAGCAGTTGCTGACCAACCTGGACTACGGCAGCTTGGCCAGCCGTCCCAGCTTTGCCACCTGGGATCCCGAGTCCCTGGGCACCGCGGCCGAGTACGCACAGGCCTACGCTCGCTGGGAACAGGCCATGAAGAGTCAGTTCATCCGCAAGTAGCTCGGACGTAGCGTGATCCTGCTGCTGCTAACCGGCCTGGTCCTGGGCTGGCTGGTGCTCTGGCCCCTGGTCTTCGTCGTCCAGGCCAGCTTCACCGGTGGGCACGACGGTGCAACACCCACCCTCGAGAACTTCGCCAACATCTTCGCCGCTGGGGGAGCCGGGCCCGTCGTGCTGGCGAACAGCGTGATCTTCGCCCTGGGCAGCGCCCTCGTTGCGCTGATCTGGGGCACGCTGCAAGCCTGGCTCGCGGAACGGACCAACGTCCCCGGGCGACGCCTGGCTTACGCCGCCGCCTACGCCTCGTTCGCCGTGCCCGGCATCGTTAAGGCGGTCGGCTGGATCCTGCTGCTCGGCCCCCGCGCCGGTCTGATCAACGTGTGGCTTCGCCAGTTCCTGGCCTTTTCGGAGGGACCGCTGAACCTCTTCACGCTTGGCGGGATGATCCTCGTCGAGGGTCTGTTGTGGCTGCCGATCGTCTTCCTCTTCATGGCTGCCGCCTTCCGGACGATGGACCCGGTGCTGGAGGAGGCCGCGTACGTGGCCGGCGCCGGCCGCTGGCGGACGTTACTCCGCGTCACGCTGCCCCTGGCGCTGCCGAGTCTCCTCGGTCTGCTCCTGCTGACCGTCGCCCGAGCGCTCGAGGCGTTCGAAACGCCGGCCCTGATCGGCATTCCGGCCGGTGTCACGGTCTTCACGACAGAGATCTACCTGGTCTACCGGAGCGGGTTCGTGCCCCACTACGGCGAGCTCAGCGCCTACTCCCTCCTGCTGGTCGTCCTGGTCGGGCTCGTGCTCTACCCGTATCACCGCGCCACGCGTGACGCTCGGCGGTTTGCCACCACGGCCGCCACCGCGCTCTCGCCGCGCCCCATCGTCAATCGCTTCGGGCGATATCTCCTGTCGGCCGTGCTCCTGCTCCAGCCGGCGCTCCTGATCCTGCCGCTGCTCGCGCTTGCCTGGGCCTCCCTGCTGCCGTACTTCCAGCCGCCCTCGCCGGAGGCCTTTGCAAGCCTCTCCTTCGAGAGCTACCAGGCCGTCCTGGCAAGCCTCTCGTTCGGGCGGGCGGCTGTCAACAGCCTGGCGGTTGGGATCGTGGCAGCCAGCGGCACCGTCGCGCTGACCGTCACCGCCGCCTGGCTCGTCGTGCGCGGCCGAGGACGCGGGCGCTGGGTCCTGGACGAGCTGGCGACCCTGCCGTTCGTCATTCCAGGCATCGTCGTCGGTATCGCCCTGCTCGGCACCTACCTCGTCCTGCCGGTCCCGGTGTATGGGACGATCTGGCTGCTCGTGATCGCCCTGTCCACTCGCGCCCTGCCGTACGGCATGCGATACGGCTACGCTGGGATGCTGGGCCTCCAGCGAGACCTCGAGGACAGCGCTCGCGTCTGCGGGGCCTCGTGGTGGGTCACGATGCGCAGGGTGGTGGTTCCGTTGATCTGGCCAGCCGTCTCCACTGCCTGGATCACCGTCTTTCTCCTCGCCACGCGGGAGCTATCCTCGGTCCTGGTGCTGTACACTCCCGGCTCCCGGCTCGTCTCCATCACCATGTGGGAGCTCTGGCAGAATGGCGAAGTCGCCCAGCTTGGCGCCCTGTGCGTCCTGTTTCTGGCGGGTCTTGGCCTGCCGTTCGTGTTGCTCCACCGGCTGGGGCGGCGACTGGGACGGGCGCTCTAGCGGTCGATACGGTCCACCCGCGCCCGTCGCTCTCGATCGCGGGATGCGCTTGACCGCGCATGCAGGGAGCTGACCGCATGGTGACTGGTGACTGGTGACTGGTGACTGGTGACTGGTGACTGGTGACTCTTGAATGACCGGTGCTGCTGCGCTGGCCGAGTTGGCCGCTGGGGCCGCGTTCGCCTGGGGTCTCCCGCGATACCTCCGGGAACCACTCGTGCCTGCCAGAGCGCACTCGATCCTTCGGTCGCGGTTCGACCGCCGAGATCCTGATCTTCTGGCCATGGTCCGGGAAGGGATCTTCGCCCGTCCGGCCAGCCCGTATCTCCGACTCTTCCGAATGGCAGGCTGCGAGTACGGAGACGTCGAGCGGCTGGTCGGCCAGTATGGGATCGAGGGCGCCCTGCGCGCGCTCTATCGCCAGGGGATCTACCTCACGGTGGAGGAGTTCAAGGGGCGCCAGCCGGTGGTCCGCGGCAGCGCGTCCCTCGCCGTTCGACCGGAGCTGCTCCGGCCAGCCTCCGTCAAGGGGTACCTGGCGAACCAGAGCGGCGGCAGCCGCGGGCGCCGGGTCTCAACGCCGATGGACCTCCCAAACATCTGGGAGAGCGCCGTCGACCGCTGTCTGGCGCTGGAGGCCCGCGGCGGGCATGGCTGGCGGCACGCCATCTGGGGCGTGCCTGGCGGGACGACGATCAGCAAGGTCCTGCGTTTCGCCATGTTTGGCCAGTACATGGCGCGCTGGTTCTCCCAGGTGGACGCCGCGACACCAGGCCTACACCCGCGCTACCGCTGGAGCGAGCGCGCGCTACGCTGGACGGCGCACGCCGCGGGCGCTCGGCTCCCTCGTCCCGAGATCGTCCCGCCAGACGCGCCGATGCCGATCGTGCGCTGGATGGCAGCCACACTCCGCCAGGGCGACACGCCGCACGTCGACACGTCGCCAAGCTCGGCGGTGCGGCTGTGCCAGGCGGCCATGGCGGCAGGGGTGGATCTGCGCGGCGTCCAGCTCACCATGGGCAGCGAGGCAACCACCGCGGCCCGGCTGGCCGTGATCCGCCAGTCCGGCGCGACGGCCTTGCCGAGTTACGGCAGTTCGGAGTTCGGCGGTGTCACGACCGGCTGCCTCGCGCCCGCCGCCCCGGACGACGTGCACCTGTTCCACGACCTGGTCGCGGTGGTGCAGCCGGGCCTCGAAGGCGGGCCTGGTGGGTTGCCGCCGCTCGCCCTGCTGGTGACGTCGTTCAGTCGGGCCGCGCGCCTGGTCCTGGTCAACCTCTCCGTTGGCGACCAGGCCGAGATGGGCGAGCGCGCCTGCAGCTGCCCCCTCAGCGCGCTCGGCTGGAGAACGCATCTGTCATCCATTCGCAGCTTTGAGAAGCTCACTGCCGGTGGGATGACGTTCCTGGACCGCGACATCGTGCGCGTGCTGGAGGAGGTGCTGCCGGCCCGCTTCGGCGGCGGTCCCACAGACTACCAGGTCGTCGAGGACGAGACCGAGCGCGGCGAGGCCTTGTTGCGCCTGCTTGTGCACCCGGACGTCGGCCCACTGGACCATGCCACCGTGAGGGAGGTCTTTCTCCAGTCGGTCGGGGGCGGCGACGGCACGAAGCGCCTGATGGAGCTCCAGTGGCGTGGCTCAACGATCATCCGCGTCGAGCGGGAAGCCCCGCGGCGCACGGCGGCGGGCAAGATCCTGCACCTGCACGTCTCCCGCGCCAGGCGCCCGCTCTCGCCCACCTGACCAGCGCCGCGCCACCACCCGGACTGCAGCCCTGAGAGAATCTCTGCTACCTGTGAGATCAGCCGCGCAGGCCGAGCACCTGGCCGCAAACGTCTTTCGCGCCGTCGCTGGCGAGGTACAGGGCCATCCCGACCACGTCCTCCGGATCGCCGAGCTTGCCGCCCGGCATCTGGGCGGTGAGCGAGGCGATGTACTCCGGCGTGTTGGCGCCGCGCATCATCGGCGTGTCGGTCAGGCCAGGGGCGATGGCGTTGACCATGATGCCGTCGTTCATCACCTCCCTGGCCAGCGAGCGCGTAAATCCGTTGATCGCGCCCTTGGTGGCGGAGTAGTGAGAGCCGCGCGCCACGCCGGTCGTGCCAAGCCCTGAGGTGATGGTGACGATCCGGCCGTGCTTGCGCTCCAGCATGCTCGGCAGGACGGCTCGCGACATGAGGAAGACGCTCTTGAGGTTGGTGGTCATCACGCGGTCCCACTCCTCCTCGCTCATCTCGGCCACGTTCGAACGAGGGAAGATGCCGGCACAGTTGAAGAGTATGTCGATCGGACCGAGCTGCTGCGTGACCACCTGGACGATCCGCTCGACGTCCGTGGCGACGCCGGCGTTGCCGGCCGCGCCGGCCGCGCGCGCCGAGAACTCGCGCGCTTCCTCCAGGAAGCGCGTCACCCGGTCCGGGTCCAGCTCCGCGATCCCGACATCCACCCCGGCCCCGAGCAGGCCGCGGGCGATCGCCCGCCCGATGCCGCTGCCGCCACCCGTGACCAGCGCTACCCGTCCAGCCATCTGAAACTCAACCATCGGATCAGGCTCCCCCGCCGGCCGGCGTCCGGGCTTCGATCAGGCCGACCGCCTCGAGGTCGCGCACCATCTCGGTCTTGTCCTCTTCGCTGATCTGGGGCAATGGCGGACGGGCCGGGCCGCCGGTCAGGCCGAGCTGCTGGGTCCACCACTTGATGTTGGCGATCGGGTGCAGGCCGCCCGCCCGGTGCTGGGGGCCGCGGACCCGCTTGCCGTGCAGGTCGCGGATCGGCTGCATCGTGTAGTACAGCTCGGCGGCACGCCGCGTGTCGCCCCGCAGGCCGGCGTCCACGTAGTCCTTCATCGGGGTCCCCCGTGGCGAGTCCGTCATCATGTTGTGGCCGGTGTGGATCCCCTGCTGCCCGAACTGCACCATGTTGACCAGGAAGTTCATCTCGCTCGGGTCGATCACCACGATGCTGTCGCCAACGAGGTCGCGGATCTGGATGGTGTGGCTCATCGGCATCTCGTTCTTGAGCGCCGCCACGTTCGGGATCGTCGCCAGTCGCGCCATGAGCTGGGGGCTGATCGTGTAGCCGGCCTTGGGCGTGTTGAAGATCGAGAGGCCAAGATTGGTCGATGCTGCTACGCGCTCGAAGTACTCGACGATCACCCCCTCGGACATCCCGGCCAGCCAGGGGCCGATCAGTGAGATGAAATCCGCCCCAGTCGCCTCGGCGTGCTGGATCAGGTCGATAGCGTCCTTCATGTTCGGGTGCGCGCAGCGGTTCATGATCGGCACGGCGCCGCGCGCCTCGTCCACGACGATCTCCGTGATCCGCTTCCGCTCTTCCTTCGTCATCAGCCAGAAGAGCCCGAAGAAACCGTGGACGTACAGGCCGCTGACCTTGATCTCGTCGATGTAGTAGCGCACGTCTCGCCGCAGGCCTGCCTCGTCGACCTCGCCGTCCGCGGTTTCGGGCACGCAGTGCGCGGTGAAGATCCCACGGATCTTCTCGCGCGCCGCGTCCTTGGCCTCATGCCTCGCGTACTTCGCCATGACGATCCCTTCCTCATCACGGGCCCGCCCGGTGTTTGCAGCCCGGCGACGCCGTATTCACCCCACCCCGTCCTGTGACGGCCGTAGCGTCAGCAGAATAGCATCCGCTCCGGTGGGGCGAAAGGACCTGGCAGGACGGGGAGGTGGGCAAGGGGCCGCGCTTGGAGCGAAACTCAGGCAGCAAAGGACGCGTGGAGGTGGCAAGCGTGTTCGTCAACATTGAAGACCTCCGCAAGGCGGCCATGTGGCGCCTTCCGAGGGCCATCTTCGACTACGTGGACGGCGGCGCCGAGGACGAAGTGACCATGCGTGCGAATCGCGAGGCGTTCCAGCGCTACCGC
Source organism: Chloroflexota bacterium (assembly GCA_020850915.1). The sequence continues at coordinate 8,682 of JADZDV010000073.1, forward strand.
TTCCGTCCGCGCGTGCTCGTGGACTGCACGACCCGCGATCAGACCACAACGGTGCTCGGCCACAAGCTCTCCATGCCGGTGGTCATTGCGCCGACCGGCTTCGCCGGCCTGAACTGGCCCCAGGGCGAGATCGTCGCCGCGCGCGCCGCGGCGGCCGCCGGCACGGTGTTCACCCTCAGCACCATGTCGATCAATACGATCGAGGAGGTGGCCCAGGGCGCCGACGGCCCGCTCTGGTTCCAGCTCTACGTGATGAAAGACCGCGAGATGACCCGCGCGCTGGTGGACCGGGCCCGCGCGGCCGGCTACAAGGCGCTCATGCTGACGGTGGACTTCCCGGTGGCTGGCCAGCGCGAGCGCGACTTCCACAGCGGCTTCATGCTGCCGCCCCGGATCACCCCGAAGAACGTGCTGGACACGGTCTGGCGGATCCCGTGGATCACCAGCGTCCTGCGCGGACCCCGCCTCACGCTGGGCAACCTGATAGACGCCCCCGGCACGGCTGGCAACGACGCCATCTCACTCGGCGAATACACGTACCGCTCGTTCGACCCGTCGGTCAGTTGGAAGGACCTGGACTGGTTCCGCTCGATCTGGGAGGGCCCGCTGATCCTGAAGGGCATCCAGGACGCGGCGGACGCGCGCCTGGCCGCGGAGCACGGCGTGCAGGCGATCGTCGTCTCGAACCACGGCGGCCGCCAGCTCGACGGCTCGCCGGCCACCCTGGACGTCCTGCCGGAAGTGGCGGACGCGGCGGGCGACCGGGTGGAGGTGCTGCTGGACGGCGGCGTGCGCCGCGGCGGCGACGTGGTGAAGGCGGTAGCACTGGGCGCCCGCGCCGTCCTGGTCGGCCGTCCGATGCTCTACGGCCTGGCGGCCGGCGGCCAGGCCGGCGTGGAGCGATCGCTGGACATTCTGTCGAATGAGATCGACCGCACCCTCGCCCTGATCGGTCGCCCGAGCATCCACGACGTAGACCGTACCGCTCTCCGCCCAGCCGGCCCCCCGCGCGCCGTCCTGGAGGCGATGGAGCAGGCCGGCGAGAGCGCGAAGGAGGCGCCGACGCCAGTGTAGCGACGGGATCTGGATAGTCGCCCGCTTATCGCCCACTCGTCGGGGAGGTGGCGCATGCAGTTCGGATTCCTGAGCTTTGCCAGGGACCTCGCGGCCGTGCCGGCGACCGCGGAGCTGGCCGAAGAGACCGGCTGGGACCTGCTCGGGTTTGGCGACTCGCCGGCCCTCTCGTTCGATCCGTGGGTCAGCCTGGTGACCGCGGCCCGGCACTCGACGCGGCTCCTCCTGGGGCCGATCGTCACCAATCCAAGGACGCGCCACCCGCTGATTCTCGCCAACCTCTCGGAAACGCTGGAGCACGCCGCGCCGGGCCGCGCTTTCCTGGGCCTGGGCATCGGCAACAGCGTGATGGCCGGCGTCGGAAGGAGAGGGGCGACGCTGAATGAGCTGGCCGAGGCCGTCGACGTTGTCCGCCGGCTCACCGCGGGCGAGGCGATCGACGTCGGTGGGGCGCCGGTCACCGTGCGCGGCGGCGGCAAGCGTATCCCGATCATGATCGCGGGGTCCGGCCCCAGGAGCCTGCGGCTAGCCGGGGCGATCGCCGACTGGGTCTTCGTGACGATTGGCGCCGATCCGGAGCTTGTGAGCGACGCGCTGGGCTGGGTGCGCGAGGGGGCCAGGGAGGCCGGCCGGGACGAGGCCGAGGTCAGGACCTGGGTCTTCCTCCCCGGGAGCATCGCCCTGGACCGGGCCCAGGCTCGCGCCGAGGCCAGGCCGGCGGCAGCGGGCGTGGCGACGTACATCCTGCGAGGAGACGCCGCCGCCAAGCGGATCCCGCCGGACGTCCAGACGATGTACGGCGAGTTCATGCGGCGCTACAGCTACACCCAGCACCTGACGCCCGGGGTCGCCTCGAACTTCGCGATCGCCGAGGAGCTGGGTCTCTCCGACTACTTCATCGATCGCTGCACCATCTCCGGCACGCCGGAGGACATCCGCCAGGCGATGGCGCGGCTCCACGAGGTCGGCGTGGAGCGCTTCTGCTTCAGCTTCACCGCCTGCCCGGACCTCGGGCGCACCCTCCACCTGTTTGCCGAACAGGTCATGCCGGAGTTCCGCGGTGGCTGAGCGGTCGGAGCGGGATTACCCGCTCAGCCACGAGGGTCGGGAGCGCTCGCAGGCCCTTTACGGCGAGGACCACCTGCTGGAGCAGGACGTCCTGCGCGCCCTGGACCCGGACTTCGCGGACCTGTACCTGCGCTTCAGCCATGAGCACCTGAACGCTCGCGGCATCCTCTCGCAGAAGACGCGCGAGTTGTGCGCCATCTCCGCCCTGACCCTGATCGAGAAGCCTCGCCAGTTGAGCGCTCACGTCAAGGCGGCGATCCGCGCCGGCGCGAGCCGCGAGGAGGCGCTGGAGGCCATCCTCCAGATGGTCGTCTACGCCGGTCTGCCGACGGTCGTGGAGGGGGTGCACGTCTACAGCCACGCTATCGACAAGCTGGCGGAGGCTGAGCCCGAGAGCGCCGCCGCGCGGCCTCCGCGCCCGCCGCGCTTCGCCGACGACGGTCTGACCTTTCACGAGCGCTCCCTCCCGACGAAGGCCCGGCTGTACGGCTCGGCGGACGCCTACACCACCCAGGCGGAGTTCGACGCCGCCGACCCGGCGCTGGGCCAGGCCTACGAGGAGCTGGTCGTCGGCGGGATGTACAGCCGCACAGTCGTGGACCCGAAGACCCGCCAGCTCCTGGCCATCGCCGCCTGCATGGTGAAGAACGCCCTGCCCCAGCTCGACGCCCACGTCAAAATGGGCTTCCGCGTGGGTGTCACCCCCGACGAGGTCCGGGAAGTCATCATCCAGATGAGCGCCTACACCGGCTTCCCGTACATGCTCCAGGCCTGGCGCCGCTTCGCCGACACCGGCCAGGCCATCCTCGAGAGCGTCCAGCCGCAAGGGGCAGCCGACGTCTACCCTACGAAGGAGCTTCCACGAGGGTGGCTGGCTACGAACCCCCCACCCGACCTCCCCCC
>JADZDV010000074.1 GCA_020850915.1 Chloroflexota bacterium
CTTCTGCTCCAGCCGCGGACCGATTCCGCGGAGCCGCCGCAACCGACGAGCACGCGCGGCGCGCACCAGGCCGCGGATGCCGCGGACGCCTCCATCCTGGACGAGCCGCTGCGCGGTGCGCGGTCCGATACCCGGGACCTGCATCAACTGGCGAAACGACTCCGGCATCTCGGCCAGCAGCTCCTCGTGAAACCGCGTCCGGCCGGTCGTCACCAGCTCGCCAAGCTTGCGGCGAAGGCGCGGGCCGAGCCAGGGCAGATCGAGCTCGCCACCGTCGGTGGCGTGGTCCCGCGGCTGGTCTGGCAGGTAGAGCAGACCCAGCGCGGCGCGGCGGTAAGCGCGAACACGACGCGCGTTGCCGCCCTGAGACTCGAGCATAGAAGCGATGGAGAAAATAGTCCTGGCAGCCTCGCGGTTCGTCACTGGCCTGGTCACCCATTCATCGAACTGATGTTCTATTATATGGGGTCTCGTGGGCGGGCTGCAAGTCGCGGCGCGAGCGTGGGTGCGCCTGAAACATGTTGCAGCGTGGGCGACAGACCGGTAGCGGCGCTGCTTGCCGCGCCGCTACAACGGCCGTTTCAACACACGTCGGTCGCACTCCGAGAGCGCGATCCGTGGCGTTCTCGACCGGTCAGTTTGCCACCGGGAGTCCGTGTCGGCGTCCGCGTCGCGGCAAGCACGGCCGTCGCGGTCGCCGTTGGAGTAGAGGTCGGGCCTGCCGTCGCGGTCTCCATCACCGTCGGGGTGGCGGTCGGAGTCTCGTCCTCAGCGATGGTCTCGCCGTTGTCGTCCAGGTAGTTGTCGTCGTAGACGTAGTCGTAGTTGTCGTCGTAGGAGTAATTGTCGTCAGAGTAGTAGTTATCGTCGGCATAGTAGTTGTCGTCATAGACGGGCGTGGAGGTGGCCTGACCGAGCAGACCGGTCGTCGTTCCCGCGCCGAACGGGTCAGGAGTCGGCGTGGCGGCCCCGAACGCCAGGGGCGTCATATCGGCGATCACGACCGTGCGGGCGCTCAACAGCCCGGGCGCCAACCAGACACCGCCAAATGTCGCCTCCACGTTCAGCCCGAGGCCTGTGAGCATGCTGGTATCGGTGAACTGCACCATGTGGTCACCAGTCGGCGTCCGGAGCTGGGCCATCATCGGGCGGGAGATCGTGTCGAGCCCGACGATCGTGCCGTGAATCTGGACCGGGTCATCCATGGCAGCGCTCGCGCCAGGCCCAACTGCGCCGGCGCCCGTCGAGCCAGCTCCGAAGGGGCCGCCGGCCCCGGTGGTACCAAGCGGCACACCTGCACCCGTCAAGGTGGTGCTCGCACCAGCCGAACCAGCCTGGGGGCCCGCTGGACCTGTCACGCCAAGCGGTCGCGACGCGGCCGTTGCCGTCGGCGTCCGAACAGCCGCGGGCGACTGCTGGGCTCCGGACGGCAGCGCCATCAACACGAGCATGCCAGCGATGAGCCCGAGCGCGAGGCCGCCCCGAAGGAGCAGCCAGCCGTCAAGGCGCCACATGGCCACCTCCCCCAGCCGACCCGTCCGGGTACGGCGATGGGCCCGGCGGCAGCGGCGGCCGATCGACTCGCAGGCTCGTGACCTGGAACTCGTGGTCGTTGACGCGGTGTCCGAAAGCGGTCACGTAGCTGCCGAACCGAACGCCGCTCGTAGAGATGACCTCTACGCTCCGCACGTACAGCGTGATGACGCCGTTGAGATTGCCGATCTGGAGTATGGGCGGCAGGGCGAAGGTGTTGAAGCCAATCACCTGCCCAGCCGTCTGGGTTGCGTCGCCGCCAACTCCGCCGGGTCCAGCTGGACGGGTGCTATCGGTCGGTGTTGGCTGCTGCGCGAGGACGGTAGCAACACGGCTTCCAGGAGCGTCGCTCCCGGACATCACCGCTATCGCGCACGAGAGCAGTGCGGAGACGGCGAACAGCCGACCTCGAACTCTCACGTTTTCCCCCTGTTGAGCCCGCCATGGTCCGAACGAGGTCTCACAGCAGCCGCGCTAGCGAGCGCGCCTCCAACCTCGCCCCTGACTTCCAAGCATACGCCTGCCTGGACATCCTGTAAAGCGTTTCTACAATGTGACGACGGGACGTCGCGGAGCGTGCCGGCACCGTCATGAACGGCTGGCTCGCTTTCCGTGGACGCCCGCGGGAGCCGCCGCGAGCGACGACTGGGTCGGCGACGTCGGCACGCGCACAGGCGGTCTGGGCCACCGACGCTGATGCCGCCAGGCCAGCCCGCGCCCCCGGCCCTGACGAACGTCGCCGGTCTGCTCGACGCGATCGATGACGCGCGACGAGCCGGCCGACGAGCGCTGTTGAGACGAGATCGTTAAGACGGCGCCGCACCGCACGCGCGGAATGTCGCCTACCATGGCGTCCGGGAGAGAAGACGCCATGACTGTGACCCACTCACCAGCCGCTCGGGCGCTCGCGACGAGGCCCGGCGCACTCGTCCATCTAGACCCACGGGAGATCAACCCTGACCCGGACAACGTGCGTCGCGAGGACGCGGCCGGCCTGGAATCGCTCGCCGACAGCCTCCGCGAGCACGGCGTGTTACAGCCGCTGGGCGTGGCCCGCGACAGCGGCAGCTCTCGCGTCGTCTACGGCAGTCGCCGTCGCGCGGCGGCGATCATGGCCGGCCTGACGGAAGTGCCGTGCGTCCTCGTCGACGGAGCGCCGGAAGACCGCCTCGTCCGGCAGCTCGTGGAGAACCTCCAGCGCCAGGACCTGAACGCCCTCGACCAGGCCGAGGGGCTGGCCCGGCTGCGCCGCGACCAGGCCCGTCAGAGCCCGGCCGCCAGCGAGCGCCAGCTGGATGAGGCCGCGGCGCGCGCCGTGGGGCTCTCCGTTTCGACGGTGCGCCGCTACCTGGGGCTCCGCGACCTCGTCGCCCCGGTGCGCGACTTGATCGCCGAGGGCGAGCTGTCCGTGACCCAGGCCCAGCACCTCTCCGCCGTCACGGACCCGGCGCGACAGGAGGAGGTCGCGCGGCTCGCGGTCGAGCGCGGCATGTCCGCCGCGGCGATCGCCCGCGCCTGTAAGGCGGCCGTCGTCAGGCCTACTATGTCGGTGGCGGACGCCCTGGACCTCGCCGAAAGCGACCGAGAGGTTCCGGAGGCTGCGCCGTCGAAGCCAGTCGGCCAGCGGGTGGCGCGGGCGCCCAGGGTCGAAGCGGAAGACAGCGACAAGAACCCCTGGGCAGACGAGGAAGAGGGGGAGGAGGATGACGAGAACGATGGGCCGGTGGCAGGCCGCGTCGAGAGCGCGGACGGGCATCGGGTGTTCCGCATCCGGAGCGTGGCCGTGTTCTGCGACGAGGTCGACCGGCTGCATCACGCTCTGGCCGACGGAGATCTGGACCGAGCCGCGGAGGACGACCCGGCAGCGCCGCTCAAGCTGCGCCTGACGGCGCGTCAGCTCGAGCACGCCTCGAAGCTGCTGAACCAGCTCCTCGGCCGGCGCGGCTGGAAGTAGCGCCACGTCCTGTACCCAGGAGGGACCATGGCGCTCCTGACCAACTGGGTCGTGCTGGGACTGCTGTCGGCGATCTTCGCGGCCCTCGTCGCGATCCTCGCGAAACTGGGGCTCCAGTCCATCGACGCCACGCTCGCGACGACGGTCCGATCGGCGATCATGGCGCTCCTGCTGATCGCCGTGAGCCTGAGCACGGGTCGCTTCGCGTTGCTGTCCGGCGTCTCGGGAAACGCCTGGATGCTCATCATCCTGAGCGGTCTGGCCGGCGCGGCCTCCTGGCTGTGCTACTTCCTGGCCATCCAGGTTGGGAACGCCTCCCAAGTCTCAGCCCTGGACCGGCTCAGCATCGTCTTCGTGGTCATGCTGGCCGGTGTGTTCCTCGGGGAAGATCTGGGACCGCTGAGACTCCTAGGAGCGGGCATGATCGTCGCGGGCGCACTGCTGATCGCGCGGTGACCCGAACCATTCACGGACGCTCGCTTCTGGCAACATCAGCGCGTGGGGGCGGCTCAGCCAGGCGGCTCGACTGCGCCTCCTCCACCGCGAAGCGCTGCTCCAGGATGGCACGGGCCGGGGTTCTCGTGACGAGGGCCCAGCCCGTCAGGATGGAGATCGCATAGCCTATGCCGCCGACCAGCAGCCCAGCGCCCGGGAAGAGGTTGGCCACCGCGGCCGCGACGGCCGGGCCGAGAAAGGCGCCGACGTTCCTCGGGACTGGCCCGAGGCTCATGACCGCCGTCTGATGCTCGCGCGGGACGACGCGGGCGAGGTGGGTGTAGAGCACGGAGTTGCCCATCGCCGCGGGGAAGGCCCGCAGAGCGGCCAGCAGGCCGAGCAGACCCAGCTCCGGCACGACGGCCATCCCGAGGCTCAGCAGGGTGCCGCCGATCATACCGCTCAGGAACAGCTTACCCTCTTCTATCCGATCCACGATCTTGCCCACGGCCCAGGTGGCGACGCTCGAGAGCGCGCCGTAGATGCCCAGGATCCAGCCAATCGCCGGCGCCGGGTTGTCGGTGACCTGGGTGATCCGCACGGGCAGATAGGAGTCGATCACCGAGGTCGCGAAGCGGAGCATGCCGGCGCTGCTCAGGTTCCACCGGATCGGCGGTGTGCTCCACGCAAAGGCGAGCACGCCACGCGTCCGCGACAGAACGGAGGCTGGTGCCGCGGATCTGGGCGGCTCTGGCATGATCAGGTAGATCGCGATGCCTGCCAGCGCCACGAGGACTGCGTCGGCGAGGAACAGTCCGCTCACACCGATGTGGGGGATGGCGAGCGCGCCCAGCGGTGGGCCGAGACTCGCGGCAATCGGCTGCGCCGCCTGAACGACCGCGATCGCCGTCCCGAGCTGGCGACGAGGCGTGATCATCGCCTGGGTCGCCGTCATCATCGAGATGTTCCCCATCGTCAGACCGAGCAGGACGCGCGACACGACAAGCACGCCAACGTTCGGGGCAAAGGCGCAGATCACGTAGGTGACCGCGGCGATGAAGAAGCTGCGGAGCACCATCACCCGTCGCGAGTAGCGCTCCGAGAGGGGCCCCCAGAACGGGGCGAGGGGAAAGGCCACGCCCATCATGGTCGCGTACAGCAGGCCAGTCCAGGTGGCGATCTCGGGACCGGTCAGTCCGAGCTCCTGGAGTTGGAGCGGCGTGAAGGCAGCGAGATGTCCCTCACCGGTATGTTGGAGGGCTGCACAGATCAGAAGAACGAAGTTGATCCGCCGCCAGTCGTGCCGCACGCGCTCATTCTGACAGGTCTGAGGTACAATTGCTCGACCGCGGGCCCGTAGCTCAGTGGCAGAGCAGCGTGCTCATAACACGCGGGGCGCAGGTTCGATGCCTGCCGGGCCCACCGCTCCACGCACCGTTGCCGGTCACCCTTTTTGTCCGCCCGTCCGGGGCCGTGCTAGGATGAGTTCCGGCTCGCGATGCTCGCTCCCTGCGAGTTGGCGTGGCGCCCAGTACCGTCTCGGCCGGGTTGATTGTCGTTTCGAGTCGCTGTGCTCAGTGTCCACACGTGTCCGCTCGCTCCGCTGGGAGGCTGGGAGACGGGCGGGATGAACGTCTACGTCCGCGAGGTCAGCCGCCAGCTCGCGGCGCGCGGCGTCGACGTGGATGTCTTTACCCGCCGCCAGGACCCGCGCACTCCAGACGTTGTCGAGATCTCCCCGGGCGCCAGGGTCATCCATCTCGACGCCGGCTCGCCGCGCCACTTCGACAAGTACGCGGTCCAGGACTACCTGCCCGAGTTTGCCTGCAACCTCCAGCGGTTCCGACTGCTCTCCGGGCAGGCGTATGACCTGATCCACGCGCACTACTGGCTCTCCACCAAACCAGCCCTCCTGTTGCGGGGCTCGTGGAGGACGCCAGTCGTGGTGCAGTTCCACACCCTGGCCGAGCTGAAGAACCAGGTCGCGCAGGACGACGCGGAGCGCGAGCAGCGGGTCCGATTTGACGTCGAGCGGCGCGCGGTTACCGAAGCCGACACCGTGATCGCCGCGACCAGCCTCGAGCGGGACGTGCTGGTGCAGACGTACGGCGCGACGCCTTCGCGCATCGCCATCGTGCCCGGGGGTGTGGACCTGTCTCGCTTCCAGCCGGCCGACGCCGGCCAGGCTCGCGCACGCCTGGGCCTGCCGAGCGACCAAGCGGTCCTGTTGTTTGTGGGCCGAATTCAGAAGCTGAAGGGGATCGACGTCCTCCTGCGAGCCGCGGCGCTCCTTCAGCGCACGCGACGAGTGACAACAGTGGTCGTCGGTGGGATCCCGGGCGAGCGTGGACAGCGTCGCACGCCGGAGCAGCGAGAGATCGAGCGACTGAGACTGCTGGCGGAGCGGCTTGGCCTGGCGAACGTGCGCTTCGAAGGAGCCGTCGAGCAGGAGCAGCTCGCGCACTACTACAACGCTGCCGATGTGACGGTCATGCCCTCGACCTACGAGTCGTTCGGGCTGGTCGCCGCCGAGTCGCTCGCCTGCGGGACGCCCGTCGTCGCGAGCCGGGTCGGCGGCCTCCGGACGATCGTCCAGGATGGCAGGACCGGCATCCTCATTCCCTGGCGAGACCCGCGCCTGTTCGCGGCAAAGATCGACCTCCTGCTCACGAACCCCGATCTCCGGCGCTCGATGCGTGCAGCAGCCGTTCAGGCGATGCAGCAACTCGGCTGGCAGCAGACGGCGGACCGTTTCATCGACCTGTACCAGGCGCTTGCCACTGGCGGCCTGGGATCGGACGACGCGCTGGTCGGCGCGCCGGCCCGGGTGTGACCGCTCCCCGCGGGCCACGCCAGGCAAGGATCATCGGGTAGCATGGCAGGCCAGCCGACCCTCGACCTGGCGGCGGCCCTGATAGAAGCGTTCGCTCCCGCCTCGCTCGCCGAACCGTGGGACAACGCAGGCTGGCAGATTCGCCTGGACACCCACTTGAGCGGCGTCATGGTGGCGCTCGATCCGGCGCCCGAGGTGGTTGGCGAGGCGCGGGCGACCGGCTGCAACCTGCTGGTGACGCATCACCCGCTCTTCTTCCGCTCGCCCGCCTCGCTGCTCGCGGGCGATCTCGTGGCAGATTCGGCCCTCGCGGCGATTCAGGCGGGCATCTCGATCTACGCGGCACACACCAACCTGGACTCGACGGTCGGTGGCACGAGCTGGTCGCTCGCGGCGCGTCTAGGACTCGAGGGCGAGGCTCCGCTGGTGCCACGTCCTGACGGGGCGACCGGCCTGGGTCTGCTGGCCAGAGCGCCCCGACCGTTGCGCCTGGTCCACTGGGCAGACGAGGTCCGTCGTCGGCTCGAGAGTCCCACGGCGCTCGTGAGCGGGGCCGGCCAGGCATACCACGAGCGCCTCGCTATCATGGGGGGGAGCGGCGGCAGCGCGATCGGCGCGGCCATCGATGCCGGCGCGACGCTGTATGTCACCGCGGACATCACCTACCACCAGGCCCAGGCGGCTCGCGCCGGGGGTTTGAGTCTGGTCGTGGTGGACCACCACGCCAGCGAGCGCCCGGTGCTCGATATCGTGGCAGACCTGCTGCGCCAGGCGCTACCCTGTGCCGTCACGCTCTCGCGGACCCGAACGACGCCATGGGAGGCGGACCGGCCGTGAAGAAGGTCGAGATCGCGCACGAGCTGCAGCAGGTGGAGACCGCGCTCGACCGCGCGCGCCAGCGACTGCTCGAGATCAAGGCGGTGGTCGGCGACCGCTCTGAACTGGACGAGCGATTCCAGTCGCTGCGCACCACGGAGAAGACGCTCCGTGACGGGCAGACTGCCCAGCGGGACCTCGAGTTGGAGACCGCCGACCTGCGTGGCAAGCTCGCCGAAGTCGAGAAGAAGCTCTACGACGGCAGTGTAAAGAATCCCAAGGAGCTGGAGAGCCTCAGCCAGGACGCGGCACAGGTCCGCCGCCAGATCAGCGATCGGGAAGATCGCGAGCTATCCATTATGGACCAGGTCGAGGCAGCAGCGGCAGCGCACCGCGAAGCCACTGAGGCCGCCCGCATCGCCGAGGAGCAGCGCAAGAGTCGCAACACCCGGCTGCGAGAAGAGGGCGCCGGGCTCATCAACGACGTGGAGCGGCTCCAGGTAGAACGCGAGAGCTGGCGCGGGAAACTGGACGCCGCGTCGCTGCGAACGTATGACAGCCTGCGCCGAACGCGCGGTGGGGTGGCTGTCAGCGTCGTGAAGCAGCGCACCTGCCAGGCCTGCCGGGTGAGCCTGCCCCAGAACGAGCTGCAGCGCGCGCGGACCAGCGCGGACCTTGTGATGTGCCAGAGCTGCGGCCGCATCCTTTTCGTCGACCTCTACGGCTGACCGCCCGCCTCCTCTCTCCCATTTGCGAAGGCCCGGGAATGCAAGCCAGAGAGCCTCGCCGCGCAACGCGACGGGCCGCCCGAAGCTGCCCGCTACGGGCGCTTCTGGGTGTTGAAGCGCGCCCGACGGCGACCTAAAATGAGGCCGGCGGTGGGAGGATGTGGATAACAGTGGGGAAAAGTGGGCCGGCGTGTGGATAGCTTGGATGAGGGGAGCGCGGTAATCCGTGTTCCTCGGCCAGTTCGAGCACACCATCGACTCCAAAGGCCGACTGGCGATCCCATCGCGCTTCCGCGCAGAGCTGGACGGAGGCCTCTATCTCACGGCTGGCGTCGACCGCTGTCTGCACATCCTCACCCCGGCGGCCTGGGACCAGATGGCCACCGGTATCTCCCAGCTCCCGTGGCTGCACCCCAATGTCCGGCAGGTCCAGCGCAACGTCTTCGCCATGGCGACGCATCTCGAGCCGGACCGGATCGGGCGGATCGTGCTGCCCCTGTACCTCCGCGCCTACGCGGGCCTGCAGACGGACGTGGTCATCGCGGGCGTGTTCGACCGCGTCGAGATCTGGGACCGCGACAACTGGTACCGCCTGCGTGGCGAGTTCGAAAGCAGCGGCTCGGAGCAGGTCCAGTCGGTCATGGACCTGCTGCGCCGCCCGCCCGAGCACGGGTGACCGCCGAGCACATCCCGGTCCTGATGGCCGAAGTGCTGGAGGGGCTGGCGCCGCGCGACGGCGGTCGTTACGTCGACGGCACGGTTGGGAACGGAGGACATGCGGCCGCCATGCTCGAGCGGAGCAGTCCCGGCGGCCTCCTGCTCGGGCTGGACGCCGACCCCGTGGCTGTCGAAGTCGCCCGGGCCCGCCTCGAGCGCTTCGGTCCCCGAGCGATGGTGGCACACGCGAGCTACCGACGTATCGACGAGGTCGCGCGCGCGCTGGGTTTTCTGCCGGTCGACGGCGTGCTCCTCGATCTGGGGATCTCGTCGCGGCAGCTCGCGGAGAGCGAGCGAGGCTTCTCCTTCCGGCGTGACGAGGCGCTGGACATGCGCTTCGACCCGACACAGGGCCAATCCGCGGCCGACCTGCTCAACAACCTGCCGGAGACGGAGCTCGCCAATCTGGTCTATCGCTACGGCGAGGAGCCCCGCTCACGGCGGATCGCCAGGGCGATCGTCGAGCGGCGCCAGCACCGGCCGCTACGGCGAACGACGGATCTGGTCGAGGCGATCCTGTTGGCCGTCGGCGGCATGCGCGGTCGGGCGCATCCAGCCACCCGCACCTTCCAGGCGCTCCGGATCGCGGTGAACGACGAGCTTGGCGCGCTGGCGGAAGGTCTCCAGCGCGCAACTGACTGCCTGAAACCCGGCGGGCGGCTGGCTGTGATCAGCTTTCACTCGCTGGAAGACCGCGCGGTCAAGTGGTTCATCCGCGGCCGTGCGGAGGGGCAGCAAGACGAGGGAGCGCACGCGGCGTTGCGTGCGCTGACGAAGCGGCCAATCGTCCCGGGCCCCCTGGAGGTTTCGGAGAACCCCCGCGCCCGAAGCGCCAAGCTCCGCGTGGCGGAGCGAGTCTAGTGCTCTCGCGGTTATCTCATCGGAGGCTCTCAGGATGGCGGTGATCGCTGGCGAGCTCGTCGCCCCACCGATCGAGCGCACCGTTCCCGCGCACCTCGGCCTGCCGCGGCCGCGGCTCGTACTGGTGGCTGCCGCGCTGCTTGTGCTGACGGCGATCGGCTCAGGCAGCTATCTCGCATACCAGGGCAGCATCGCCACAACCGGCTACAGCATCCAGCGCCTCGAGCTACAGCGTGACTCCTGGAAAACCCGCAACGACCAGCTCCGCGCGGAGCTCGCTCGGGTGCGCTCGCTGTCGTACGTGGAGCACGAGGCGGTGACCCGCCTCCAGATGCAGCGACCTGTCCGAGTCTCCTACGTGCCGTTCAACGGGCCCCCGGACCTGGGAGTCGCGCGCGTTTCCGCGCCTGAGAGCGCCTCAACCGCGCCGGCCGCCGCTCGTTAGCGATGGCCAGAATCCGAGGCAAGGAGCAGCGGGGACGGCTCATCTTCGTCGCCGTGCTGTTCGCCGGCTGCATGCTGCTCCTGCTGTATCGCCTCATCGACCTGCAGGTCGTCCAGCACGAGCAGTACCTCCGCCTGGCGCGTCAGGCGCATGATGACACCCACCCGATTCCGCCGAAGCGAGGCGACCTGCTCGATCGCAACGGCCATCCGCTGGCGATGACCGTCATGCTCGAGGACGTCCAGATCGTCGGCGCCGAGATTCGCGACCCGAGGTCGACCTCGGAACAGCTTGCAACCGTGCTTGGCATGCGCCCCGCCGACATTCTGCAAAAGATCGACCCCAGGAACCAGGTGCCGCTGACGATCAAGAGCCGCCTGCCCAGCTCTGAGGCCGCGGGTGTCAAAGCGCTCCTTCTGCCCGGCGTCATGCTGGTCGAGCAGCCAACGCGCGCCTATCCGGAAGGCAGTCTCGCTGCCCAGACCCTCGGTTTCGTCGGGAACGACTTTCACGGCCTGGGCGGCCTGGAGCTGAGCTTTGACGACCTGCTGGCCGGGGAGCCGGGGTTGCTCCAAAGCGAGCGAGACACGGTTGGCCAGGAGATCATCTTTGGGCGAAAGGTGCTTCGGCCGCCGCGGAACGGCGCCAACCTGGTGCTCAGCATCGACCGGTTCGTGCAGCGCCTTGCCGAGCGCACTCTGGCGGAGGCGGTGGTTGCCAACAAGGCGACCGGTGGCAACATTCTGATCGTGGAGCCTCACACCGGCGATCTGCTCGCGGCGGCGTCGCTGCCAACGTACCGCCTCACGGACGACGTGATCTATCGCCCGGAGCAGGAGTCGCTTTACAAGAGCGTCATTGTCACGGACCAGTACGAGCCCGGCTCGGTGATGAAGCTGGTCACGATGGCAGCGGGACTCGACGAGGGCGCTGTGACGCCGCGGTCCACCGTTAACGACACCGGAGCCGTTGAAGTCGGTGGCGCCGTCATCAAGAACTGGAACCTCGCCGGCAACGGCGTCATCGACATGACGCATGTGCTGATCTTCTCGAGCAACGTTGGGTCGCAGTACGTCAGCGGCCTGCTTGGACCGGAGCGCTTCTATCGGTACGTGGACGCGTTCGGCTTCGGAAAACCGACCGGCATCAGACTCCCGGGCGAGGTGGGCGGCACCGTTCGCACGCCGGCCGACGGGGCGCTCTGGGGTCGGGTGGACCTGGCGACGAACGCGTTTGGCCAGGGGATCGCCGTGACACCGCTCCAGATGATCGCGGCGGTTTCGGCGATCGCCAACGACGGCGTCCTGATGAAGCCGCGCCTTGTCACCGAGGTGCGCCGTCCGAACGAGACGGCGGCCGTTGAGCCAGAGCAGGTCCACCGGGTGATCTCGCCGGAAACAGCAAGAACGCTCAGCCAGATGATGATCGCGGTCTTCGACCAGCAGGCGCTGGCCCGGTACCGGCTACCGGGGTACCAGTTCGCCGGCAAGACCGGCACCGCCGACCTCCCGACGACGACCGGCTACAACACCGGAAAGACCTACGCCTCGGCAGTGGCATTCGGGCCGATGCCGGACCCGGTCTTCGTGATCCTGGCTCGGCTGGACGCACCGGAGGGCGTCTACGGCGGCCCCGTCGCCGTGCCGGTCATCCGTGCTCTCGCGGAGCAGCTCGTGGCGTACTACCGGATCCCTCCCCGGCCAGGCGTCGAAGAAGCTCGGTCGCGTGGGTAGGCACGTCCGGCTGTGGGTATGCTGTTCAGGTGGCGCGTAATCGATCCGCTGGACTCCCAAGCATGACCTGGCCAGGCGCCTGACCGATGGCGCCTCTCCTCGCCTTTTCGCTGACTCTGCTCGTCGGTTGCTGCCTGCTCGTGCTGCTCGTGGGCGGCCCGTTCATTCGACTGCTCCACGCGCGGGGCATCGGCAAGCGGATCCGAGTCGATGGGCCCAGTTCGCACACGGAGAAGATGGGTACGCCAACGATGGGTGGCGTCCTGATCTGCGCGACCGTCCTGGCCGTGACCCTCGTCGTCACGCTCACGATCCACCGCAGCACCGGGCGGTCCGTGCTGCTACCCGCGGGAGTATTCGCCGCCGTCGCTGCGCTCGGGGCGGTGGACGACCTGTTCGACCTGTTCCGCCGCAAGGGCGGCATGAGCGTTCGGTCCAAGTTCGCCGGGCTCACGCTGGTCGCCGTGGTGGCCGCCGTCGTGCTGTGGCACCCTGGCGGGCTGCAGATCGACTACGTCTACCTGCCGCGCGACCCGGTGCGCCACATTCTGCCGGGAGGGGTCTTCATCCCACTGGCGATCTTCGCGATCGTCGGGACGAGCAACGCCGTCAACCTGACGGACGGACTGGACAGCCTCGCCGCGACGACCGCCGCCTGGGCCTTCCTGGCATACGGCGTCATCGCTTTTCTCCAGGGGCAGGCGTTCCTTGTGTCATTCTGCTTCACCGTGGTCGGCGCATTGCTTGGCTTCCTGTGGTTCAATGCACACCCGGCGGCCGTCTTCATGGGAGACACTGGCTCGCTGGCCCTTGGCGCCTCGCTGGCGGTCGTGGCCCTCATGACCGGCCACATCATCCTGTTGCCGCTTATCGGCTGCGTGTTCGTCGCGGAAGCGCTTTCGGTCCTCCTCCAGGTGACCTACTTCAAGGCCACGCGTGGAAAGCGCCTGTTCAGGATGGCCCCGCTGCACCACCACTTCGAGCTGCTCGGCTGGTCTGAGACTCATGTGACGCAGCGATTCTGGCTGGCCAGCATGCTGGCCGCCTTCCTCGGGGTTGCCCTTGCACTCATCTAACGCGGCAGCAGAGGCGAGCCTCCTCCGCGGCAGCCTGGCCGGACTGCGGGCAACGGTGGTCGGCCTGGGCCGCGAGGGAGTCGACCTTGCGCGATACCTGGTCTGCCAGGGTGCCATCGTGACGGTCACGGACAGCCGCGGCGCGAGCGAGTTGGGGACGGTCCTCGCCGGCCTGGAAGAGCTCAACCTGCGCCACGCGTTCGGCGGCCACGATCCCGCGCTCGTCCTGGACGCCGAGATCCTGTTCGTGAGCCCGGGCGTGCCTCCAGAGATCCCCGTACTCCAGGAGGCCCGGGCGCGGCAGGTTCCCGTCTCGAGCGCCACGGCGCTCCTGTTCGCGCGCTGCCCCGCGCCGATCGTCGGCATCACCGGCTCCAGCGGAAAGACGACCACCACCTCACTCGTCGGACGGATGCTAGGGCAGGACGGACACCAGGTGCTGACCGGCGGGAACATCGGCGTGCCCCTCTTGAACCGGCTCGAAGAACTGGACGATGGAAGCCTCGTCGTGCTGGAGCTGTCCAGCTTCCAGCTCGAGTTCATGAGCCAGAGTCCGTGGGTCGCAACGATCACAAACCTGACGCCCAACCATCTCGATCGCCACCTCTCCATGGAGGCGTACGCGGCTGCCAAGGCGCGTATTCTTGTCAGCCAGCGTCCCAACGACCGGGCCGTCCTGAACACAGACGACCACGGCTCCCGCGTCTTCGCACCGCGGGGCGCGCAGTTGGACTTCAGCCTCGAGCGCCCCGTGCGGGGGGCCTTCCTGGATGGCGATGTGTTGCGCCTGGACACCCCGTACGCCGCGGGCGCGATCTGCGCCACGAGCGAGCTGCGCCTGCGCGGACGGCACAACGTCGCGAACGTCCTGGCCGCGGCCGCGACCTCCGCCGCGGCCGGCGCAAGCCTCGGAGCTGTTCGCCAGGTCGCCACGACGTTCGAGGGCGTGCCTCACCGCTTGCAACTCGTGGACGAGGTAAATGGCGTGGCGTACTACAACGATTCTATCGCCACCGCTCCGGAGCGGAGCATGGCCGCCCTGCTGAGCTTTTCTGAGCCGATCGTGCTGCTGGCCGGTGGACGGGACAAGCATCTCCCGATGGCATCCTGGGCCGCTCTCATCCGGGAGCGCGCGCGGCACGTCGTCATGTTTGGCGAGGCTGCCGAACTGATCGACTCGGCGCTCGACGCGGCGGGCTACCCGCGAGCGGCGCGCGAGCGCGCCAGCGACCTGGACGACGCTGTCCAGCGCGCGTCCGAATCAGCCAGGCCGGGCGACGTCGTCCTGCTGTCTCCGGGCGGGACCAGCTACGACATGTTCCATGATTTCGAGGAGCGCGGCGAGGCGTTCGCGCGCGCCGTGCGCGCCCGTGCCGAGGCGCGGTCGTGAGGCAGCGAGCAGCGTCTGTCGACACCACCCTGCTCGGGACGGTCGTCGCTCTGCTCCTGGTCAGCGCCGAAATGGTCTACAGCGCCAGCTTTGTTGTAGCGCACAACGAGTTCAAGGACGACACCTACTTCCTGAGTCGGCAGCTCGTCTGGATCGTGATTGGCCTCGTCGTCATGAGCGTGCTCTCCCAGATCGACTACCGCGTGTTCCGACGGTGGTCGCTGCTCATCCTGGTCTTCGGCCTCGCAGGGCTGGTGCTGGTGCTGGTGCCCGGCCTGGGCAGCAGCAACTACGGCTCGGCACGCTGGCTGCGGTTTGCCTCGTTCCTCCAGATCCAGCCGAGCGAATACAGCAAGCTCGCCATCGTGCTGTATATGGCGCACTGGCTGTCTCTCAAGGGACAGCGCATCTCAGAGTTCAGCTACAGCTCACTACCGTTCGTCATCCTCCTCGGGGTCGTGGCCGGCCTGGTTGTCGTCGAGCCGGACTTCGGCACCGCGGTGGTCATCATCATGACGGCGCTCTCCATCTTCTGGATCGCCGGCGCGAACATCGTGCACTTCACCGTGGGACTGTTCCTCAGCGCGGGCGTGATGTCCTTCGTGCTGATGACGGCTGGTTACCGGGCAAATCGGGTCCTGGCCTGGCTCAAACCGTTCGACGACATACAGGGGCTCGGCTGGCACACCGTGCAGACGTTGACCTGCATTGGCTCCGGCGGCCTGACCGGCCTCGGGCTCGGAGCGAGCCGCCAGAAGTTCTACTGGGTGCCGAACGCCCACACCGACGCGATCTTCTGCGTGATCGGCGAAGAACTGGGCATGATCGGGACGGTCGGCCTGCTGGTGCTGTTCGCCATCGTCGCCTGGCGAGGCCTGCGGATCGCCTTCGCTGCCCCGGACAACTACGGGCGATTGGTGGCGGCTGGCATCACGACGATGATCGTCTGCCAGGCTTGGATCAACATGGCCGTCGTGACAAACACCCTGCCGTATACCGGCATCACCCTACCATTCGTGAGCTTCGGCGGCAACTCTATCGTGATCTCCATGGCCGGCGTCGGATTGCTGCTGAGCATCTCGAGATGCGGTCAGGAGGTCGCCACGCGCAGACGGCTGGCGCGAGTGGCTGCCGAGCTCAAGCTGCAGACGCAGCCGAACCCGTCCCAGCCTCCGCCGCGGGCCGCGTCCGGGACGGCGCCTCCACTTCCCGTGGCAACCGGTCTGCTGGGATCCTCGACGTCGCTTCGCCGAGAGCGGCGCTCGCGCCACCCACGGCAGGACCGTGATTGACGGCGCCACGGCGGAGGCGCTGGGGCGGGCGCGCTGGCTGCACTTCGTCGGCATCGCCGGCAGTGGGATGAGCAGCCTGGCGGCGCTCTTCCTCGAACGCGGCAGGCTCGTGAGCGGCTCGGACCTGAGCGAGGGTGGCGTTACCCGGGCGCTGGTCCAGCGGGGGGCCGTTGTGCCATCTAGCCA
>JADZDV010000075.1 GCA_020850915.1 Chloroflexota bacterium
CTGGGTTTGGTCCGGCCGGTCCCGGCCGGCGGGCCGCCTGCTCCCCTCGCACCGACGTGGCGCGGGACCGACGGACGATCGCTTGGCTACTTTCCGGTGAGTGCGACGATCGGCTCGATCTCGACGACCAGCTCGGGATGGGGCGTGGCCTCGGAGATCGGGACGACAACGCACGCTGGGGGCGATTCCGGCCAGAACCCGTGACAGACCGCCTCGACCGCCGGGAAGTCTCCCAGATCCTGGAGGAAGATGGTCAGCTTGGCCACGTCTTGCAGCCCGGCGCCCTGGGTCTGGATGATCTGCTGGATGGCGTTGCAGCAGTACCAGGCCTGGGCGTACACCGGCTTCGTGGCATCGACACGACCGATCCCCAGGTACTCCGCCTGCCAGGGCGCCAGGTCCGGAAACCCCAGGACGGGCGCACCATCAGCTTGCCAGTTGATACCGGCCCGGCCGGAAAGGAACAGGAGGTCGTGGCTGCTGGTGGCCATCGTGTAATGCGTCGTGGGCTTCGTCAAGCTGGGGTCGAAGTTGATCGGACCCTTCTGGACGACTCCGCCAGGGACCGCCGGCGCCAGAGCGATCAGCTCGACCTCGACCAGGACCTCCTCTCCGCCGCGCAGGTCGTCGTACCCGAAACCTGTGCAGGCGGGCGGGTCGGTAGGAAAGCAGAGCTTGTTGACCGGCAGCGCCTTGACGAAGTCTCGGCGGAAGTCGCGCAGGAAGATGTTGTGCTGCAGGACGTTGTCCAGTGATGAGCCAAGGCCCTCCAGCAGCTCCCGGGTCTGCTGGTGGATGAGGTAGGTCTGGGCCATGACCGCTTCTTCCTGGGGACCGACCACCGGCGCGAGGGCCCGCACCTTCTCAGCGGCTGGTCCGAGCTCCGCGAGCCTGGTGGCGACCTTGCCCGTCTCGCGGTTGAGCCCGATCAGGCCGGAGACGAACACCACCTCGCCCGCCTGACCCGCCACGGCAGCGCTGCCCGCCGGCTGCCCGATGGTCGAGTTGGCGATGCGTCGGGCGCCTGGCCCGCCGACCGTTCTCGGTACCGCCGCGGTGGCGTCTACGATGACGCGGATATCCGGGTTCATCCCATCGCCATGGACGCCGATGACCGTGCGAGCCGGCGGGTTGGCTGGGAAGAAGAGCTGCCATGCCAGCTCGAAGGCTGACAGCGTCTGCAGATCGCGCAGGTAGACGGTGACTTTGACGAGATCGTCGATGCTCCCGCCCTGGTCCTCGAGCAGGACGCGGACGTTGTCGAGGATCACCCAGGCCTGCGCGGCGACCGGGCCGCGGATGGTATCGTCCCAGAGATTGCCAAACAGGCCCAGGTCAAGCAGCGGTCTGGCTCGATCGCCGAGATCCTTCAGAGAACGGACCAGCCGGCCGCCTTGATGGTCCACGCCGGTCTGGCCGGCCAGGAACAGGAGGTTGCCGGCACGCGTGGCGGGGGAGGTGTAGGCTGGGAGCCTGGGAAAGCGGGACGAGGGGAGGATCTCCTTCCGCCCCGTGGACGTCGCGCTCATGGCTAGCTCTCCGGCACGACGGCGACGATCTCAATCTCGATGAGGATGTCCGTCGAGAGGCCCAGCCGCGGGACTTCCAGGATCGTGCCTGGCGGGTAGTTGTCGCCGAAGAACATGTCTCGCACACGCTCGAGACCGGGGAACCACTCCATGTTCAGGATGTAGGTGGTCACGTACAGGATGTTGTCCAGCGACGAGCCCTGCTCCTCGAGGATGCCCTTGATGTTCTTCAAGATGAAGTACGCCTGGGCGCACAGCGGCCCCTCGACGAAGTCGCGGTTCATGCTGCCAGACATGACCTGCTTGCGGTCTTCCTCTGGCAGGTCCATGTAGCCCTTGACGATCTTCTGGGTGGCGGGGTCGGCCGCGATCTGGCCAGCCAGGAACAGTAGCGGCCCGGCCTTGCGCCCGAGCTTGTACCGCGCGGCTGGTTGGATGATTCTGGAGCTGATGTCCTGGACTTGCCACATGCTGCACCTCCCGGTTGGGTCAGCCAGCCGCGCGCGCCGGCGGCTCCTGCCCTACACCAAAGTAGATTTGCCGAATCAGGTCCGACTCGCGGATCTCCGCCGCCGATCCGCTGAGGACCACCTGGCCTGACTGCATCACGTAGGCGCGCGTGGCGATGGTCAGGGCGATCGCGGCGTTCTGCTCGACCAGCAGGATGGTGATACCCGCGCGGTTGATCTCCGCCAGCGTCTCGAACAACGTCGATACCACAATCGGCGCCAGGCCAAGCGACGGCTCGTCGAGCAGCAGCAGTCTTGGCCTGGCCATCAGGGCCCGGCCAACCGCCAGCATCTGCTGCTCCCCGCCTGATAGCGTTCCACCGGCCTGCTGCCGTCGCTCCCGCAGGCGCGGGAAGAGCTCGAACACCTCCTCCATGGTCTGGCGGACGCCACCCGTATCGCCTCGGGTGTAGGCGCCCATCTCGAGGTTCTCGGCGACTGTCAAGGCCGAGAAGATGCGCCGTCCCTCCGGCACCTGGACCACTCCGCGGCGAACGATGCCCTCCGGCCGCAGGCGGTGGATCGGCTGGCCGTCCAGCGCGACGGCGCCCCGCGTGGGCCGGAGCAGCCCGGAGATCGCGTTCAGCGTCGTCGTCTTGCCGACGCCATTGCTGCCTAGCAGGGCGACCACCTCGCCCACTCCCACCTCCAGGCTGGCGCCGACCAGGGCCGCTATCTGGCCGTAGGAGACGTGCAGGTCATCGACGCGCAGCACCGGTCTCGCTCCGTCCAATGTAGGCGTCGATGACCCTGGGATCCTCCTGGACCACCTCAGGCACGTCGTCGGCGATCTTGGTCCCGTGGTCCAGGACGACGACGCGCTGGCAGACGCCCATGATGACCCGCAGGTTGTGCTCGATCACCGCCACGGTGTAGCCCTCGCGACGCAGGTTGCCGATCAGGAGCATCACTTCGTGGGCCTCCTGGGGGTTCATGCCAGCCGTTGGCTCGTCCAGGAGCAACAGGGCCGGATCCGTCGCCAGGGCGCGGGCGATCTCGAGCCGGCGCAGGTCCGGGAAGGCCAGCGAGGCGGCCGGCAGGTCGCTGCGTGCGCCGAGGCCGGCCAACGCCAGGCACCGCCTGGCCACCCGCGCGTCGTCGCTCTCGTTGGCCAGAACGCTTACCCAGCGAGCCAGATGCGCGCGCCAGCCCCCGGCTCGGCGCCCGTAGCGCGCAACCAGGACGTTCTCCAGGACGCTGAGGTTGGCGAACGGCAGACTGTGCTGGAAGGTCCGGGCAATGCCCCGCCGCGCCGTCGCGTAGAGCGCCAGGCCGCTCAGGTCCTCGCCCTTGAAGCGCACCCGCCCCGCGCTCGGCGGGTCGACGCCAGTGATGACGTTGAACAGCGTGCTCTTGCCGGCACCGTTCGGGCCAATGATGCCCACAATTGTGCCTGGCTCCACCACGATATCCACGTCGTCCAGCGCTACGACGCCCTGGTAGCGCTTGGTGACGTGCTCGATCTCTAGCAGAGCCATCGCCCTACGACACCTCCGCCGAGATGCGCCCGCGAGCGCGCTCTGCTCGCCACGAGCCCCAGCGCGAGCGCAGGCTGGCGTATCTTCCACCGATGCTCATCAGTCCTTGCGGCAGGAAGACCACGAGCAGGATGAGGCCGAGCCCAAAGAAGAGCGGCTGTGCGCGGCCGAAGGCACGCAACTGCTCGCTGGCGAGCGTGATGAGGACCGCGGCAAGGGATCCACCCAGGACATTGCCGAACCCGCCCAGGATGGCCATCGTCAGGAACATGACGGACGGGAAGAAGGTGAAATCATCCGGACTGACGAAGCGGTGGAGGTGCGCGTGCAGGCTCCCCGCGGCACCCGCGAAGACGGCGCTGATCGAGAAGGAGATCGTCTTCAGCCGGTAGGTGTCGATCCCCAGTGACATCGCAGCGAGCTCCTGGCCGGCGATCGCCCGGAACACGCGCCCGGTGGGAGAGAGCGCCAGGGCGGCGACGACCAGCAGCCCCACGCCGAGCACCGCCAGGACCACGTAGTAATACAGGGCCGGGTTGGCAAAGGAGACCGGCCCAAGGGAGGCGCTGGGAATGCGCGTCATACCTGAGACGCCGCCGGTGATCCCCTCGAGGTTCTTGAAGAGCTGATAGGCGATCAGTCCGAACGCCAGGGTCGCCATGGCCAGGTAGAAGCCCCGCAGTCGCAGGGCTGGGAAGCCGACGAGCAGACCGGCGAGTCCGCCAAGCAGCCCGGCCGCCGCCAGCGCCACGGGGAAGGGCACGTCTTGCTTGGTAAGCAGCGCTGAGCAGTAGGCGCCCATGCCGTAGAAGGCGGCATGCCCCAGCGACAACTGGCCGGTGTAGCCGATGAACAGCGTCAGGCCGGCCACGACGATGACGTTGATGCCGGCGAGCGTCAGGATATACGTCAGGTAGACGTCGCCGAGCATCGGCACGCCGAGCAGCAGGAGGGCGCAGGTGACCAGGATGAGCGCGCGTCGACGCCTCCGCATCGGGCTACACCTTGCCCCAGCCCGCTTTGCCGAGCAGCCCGGCTGGACGGATCAGCAGCATGAGGATGAGCAGGCTCAGGGTGATCGCGTCCTTGTACAGCGACGAGAGATACCCGCCGGTGACCTGCTCCACGAGGCCCAGCAGCAACCCGCCGAGAACGGCGCCGGGCAGACTTCCGACGCCGCCCACCACCGCGGCCGTGAAGCCCTTGATCCCCATCACGAGCCCCATGTCAAACTGGACAAAGACCAGCGGGGCGAACAGCACACCGGCCGCCGCGCCCAGCGCCGTGCTCAGCGCGAACACCCACATGTACATGCCGTGCACGGGAATGCCCATCAGCGCCGCGGCCTGAGGGTCCAGCGCCGTGGCACGCATCGCCTTGCCGAGCTTCGTTCGCGTCAGGAGCAACTGAAAGCCGTACATCAAGGCCAGGGAGACCGCGACGATGCCCAGGTGCTCGGGCACCAGCACCAGCGCCCCGAAGCGGACTGGCTCGGCGCTCAGGAAGGAGGGGAACGGGTAGGCGTTGGGACCGAAGACGATGTTAGCGGCCTGGCGTAGAAAGATCGACAGCCCAATCGTGGCGATCAAGAGGTTGAGCGGCGGGGTGTCGTAGAGCGGCCGGCAGACCAGTCGCTCAACGCCGGCCCCGAGCAGGGCCATGATCGCCAGAGTCGCCAGCAGCGCCACCCAGAACGGCAGGACGCCAAGCAGGCCCAGGGCGACGAATGCTCCGAGCATGAAGCTCTCGCCGTGGGCGAAGTTGAGCAGGTTCATCGCGCGGTACTGCATCGAGAACCCCAGGGCGACCAGCGCATAGGTGCTGCCCACGGTCGTTCCTGACAGAAGCTGCTGGAGCAAGGTCTCCATCTCGGTCCTCGGTCCCTCCGCGTTACTGGGTGGGCGCCTGCCCCACGACCTTGAAGGTGTGCTTCTCGATCTGTACCGCGAGGGCCGAGCGCACCGCCTGGCCATTCTGGTCGTACGAGATCGGGCCGCCGACGCCGTCGTACTTGATGGTGCGGAAGGCCTCCTGGAGCTTGGCAGCGTCCGTCCCGCCGGCCTTCTTGATCGCCTCGGCCACCACGGACAAGCCGTCATAGGCGTCAAGCGCGGTCACGTCCGGGTCGGATCCGTACTTGGCCTTGAACTTCTTGACGTACTCCTGCAGCTTGGGGTCCGGATTGGTCCAGACGAACTGAGTCACGGCCATCATGCCCTCGCCGACTCCGGACGGCAGCAGCTCGAGGAAAGCCGGGTAGACCAGACCCTGGTTGGAGATCACTTTCAGGTTCAGGCCGAGCTGCTGGATCGTCTTCAGGGCCAGCGCGCCCTCCTGGTAGTGGGCCCACATGATGACGCCGTCCGGTTTGGCATCGCGGATGCGCAGGAGCTGAGCTGAGAGGTCCGTGTCGCCAACGTTGAACGCCTCGAGGTTGAGCACTTCAATGCCCTGCTTCTTGAGGGTGTCGCTGGCGATCTCGACCGGCGGCTTGCCGTAGTCGGTATTCTCGTACAGCGCCGCGACGCGCTTCCAGCCGAGGTTCTTGGCGATGTAGTTGCCCATCGCCACGGCGGTGACATTGTCCGGCAGGCTCTGGCGCCAGACCCACTTGTACCCCTGGTTCGTCACCTTTGGAGATGCTGAGCTCGGGACGTAGAGCGGGATCTTGTTGTTCTCCGTGATCTCCATCATGGCCAGCGTCTCCAGGCTCGAGGCCGAGCCGATCACCAGGGGCACTTTGTCCTGGAAGACCAGCTTCTGGGTCAGGCTGGCCGCGGTCGTCGGCGTGGACTGCGAGTCGTAGATGACCAGGTCGATCTTACGCCCGTTCGGGCCGCCGGCCGCGTTGATCTCCTCCTGGGCCAGCTTGAGGCCGTTGACCAGGCTGAGGCCGTAGGCGCTGGTGCCGCCGCTCTGAGGGGCGACGACGCCGATTTGTATGTTCCCGCCACCCGCGGTGGGAACAAGGCTTCCACACCCGCTCAGGATGAGCGCCACGAGAACGATGATCCCGAGCGCCCGACTCGACAGACATCGGACCATGAATAGCACCTCCACGGAAGCGCCCCTCTCGGGGGCGAATGCTGGCTGGGCCGCCCCTGAAGCTTCGACTCCCTCCCTTCCGTTGCATCCTGTCCCGGCCGTGGTAACGCGGACGCCTGGCGCCTCTGACCGGCGCTCCGCCGCTGGTCTGGCCATGCGGGTGAGATCGTCCGGACGGCATCTCATCTGTGTACTGGGTTGGTGCCGCGAGGTCGCCCGCCGCGACAGCCCAGCCAGTGTAGCCACGGACCGGCTCCGGGAACGCCGCGGCACCTGGACGCCACGCATCTTCGTTGAAGGCGTACTTCTGGGCGCGAACCTGGGTCAGCTCCGCTCGCAGCGCGACCGGACCGACGATGGTCTTCGCAGTGTAAACGAGACCGCTCGTCCGCGCCAAGCCTTATCAAGAGCCGGGTGCGCCCGAACAATGTTGCAGACCACCCGCCGACTGGTAGGGGCGCTGCTTGCTGCGCCCGCTGGCCCCGACGCAC
>JADZDV010000076.1 GCA_020850915.1 Chloroflexota bacterium
GGTCCTGAGCGAGCGGCCCAATCTGATCATGGTGCGTGACTATCGGATGGCCTGGACGCTGCTGGGTTTGTCTCACCTCCATCGCACGCCCCTGGTTTTCGAGGCGCACAACCTGCCGTCGCTCGAAATGGGGGAGCTTGACGGTGAAGGGCGCTGGCGTGAGGTCAGGCGGCTCGTCCGACTCGAGCGGTCGGTCTTCCGACGAGCACGACTCGTCGTGACGATCACCGAGCGTCTCCGCTCGCGCGTCCTGGAGAGGTATCGCCCAGAACCGGGGCGGGCAGTCTGCGTTCCGGACGCCTCGCGCGCTCCCACCGTGGCCGAAGCGAAGGCCGGCGGCTTGGGCCAACCGCCGACGTTCGTGTATGCAGGGCAGCTCTATCCCTGGAAGGGCGTGGACGTGCTGCTGCGAGCACTGCCGCTCGTGCCGACGGCCCGCCTCGAGATCGTGGGCGGCATGCAGCAGGACGCACAGCGGGAGCGGCTGCGCCAACTGGCTGACGAGCTCGGCGTGGGCGATCGAGTGGAGTTCCTCGGTCCGGTGCCCTACGCGGAGGTGCCGCGCTATCTGGCGCGCGCGGACGCGGCGCTGCTGCCGCTGGCCGCGGGACCTGAAGCGCGGGAGTTCACCTCGCCGCTCAAGCTGTTCGACTACCTGGCCGCCGGCCTGCCCGTGATCGCGGCGGATTTCCCGACGATCCGTGAAATCGTTCGGGATGGCGAGAACGGACTGCTGTTTCGGCCGGGCGACGAAGCGTCGCTGGCCGGGGCGCTGGGGCGCCTCAGCGCTGAGCCGGAGCTGGCCAGCAGCCTGCGGCGAGAGGCGCTCACCACAGCGCGGGATTTCACCTGGCAGCGGCGGGCGCAGCGGCTCGATTGCGCGTTTCGGACAGCGCTGGGGCAGTTGAGGTGAGCGCCTCGCTCCGCCTGCTGGTGATGGCGCAGACGCTCGAGCCGAGAGACGGCTGGGCGAGCTACGCGCTCGGCCTGATCGGAGGCCTGGCGGAGCAGGGCGTGCGGCCGACCGTGCTGCTGGACCGACACGCTCCGGAGCCAGCGCTGCCGGTTGAGTGGTCGGCCTGCCTCTCAGCACCCCTCGCGGCGCTGTCGCGGCCGGAGGCAATGCTTGGCAACGCCTGGCAGGTCGCCCGCCACCGGCCTGGCGCCGATCTGCTGCACTGGATGGTGGAGCCGTACGTCACGGCGGCGCTGCCTGGACTCAACGGTCCGTATTGCATCACCGCCCACGGCACCTACGGGACGGCGCCGCTCAGGCAGCGTTGGCCAATCCCCTGGCTGTTCCGGAGCGCGATGCGACGCGCGCGCCGGGTCTTCTGCGTGAGCGAGTTCACCCGCCAGACGATCCTCGAGAAGCTGCCGCTGGACAACCTGGAGGTCATTCACAACGGGCACGCCTGGCCGGGACCACTCGGTCAGAGCGGCCGATCGCCTGGCAGCCCGCTACTGCTCGGAGTCGGAGCGTTGAAGGAGCGCAAGGGCTATCACGTTGCCATCCGCGCGCTGGCACGTTTGCGCGAGCGCTACCCGACGATCCGCTACGAGATCGTCGGGGACGACAGCGACCGGAAGTACGTTGGTCGGCTGCGCGGCCTGATCCAGGATCTGGGGCTGGAGCGACACGTTGAGCTGCTGGGATCAGTGGACGAGCAGACCCTGCGTCAGCGCTACGACGCGGCGGACGTGTTCCTGCTGTCGCCGATAAACGTGGGGCAGAGCTTCGAGGGATACGGCATCGTCTACCTGGAGGCGGGCACCCACGCGTTGCCGGTCGTCGGCTCGGCCGACTGCGGCGCGGCGGAGGCGATCGATGACGGGGCAACAGGACTGCTCGCCCCGCAGCAGGACGACGAAGCGCTGGCGGAGCGCGTCGCACGGCTGCTGGATGATCCCCCGCTGGCCGTCAGACTCGGAGCCGCCGGGCGCGAGAAGGCTGAGCGGCAGCGCTGGTCAAACGTGGCGCGCCGATACCTGGACGCGTATGAGCGCTGCCTCGCCCGCTGAGGAGGTACGCCAGCGTTTTCTCGCCCTGGCTCGACGACCGTTTGTGCGAGACGTGGGCGTGCTGCAACTGGGGAGCTTCGCGTGGCTCGGCCTGAGCTTCGCGCTGTCGGTCGCCCTGGCTCGCCTGCTCGGACGGTCCGAATACGGCGCCTACTCGCTCGTGGTCTCTGTCTTTACGACGATCAGCCTCTTCAAGCGGCTAGGCCAGGACTACGTCGCTACCACCGATCTGGCGACAGGCTACGCGAAGCGCGACCCGGCCTCAGCACGGATGGCCCTGGTCGGCTACAACTGGGTGAACCTCTGGTCCACGGCGATCGTCATCCCGGCGGCGCTCCTTTTGGCCCCCACGATCGTCGGCGCCTTCTACCACGCGCCCGGTCTCGCCGACGCGCTGCGCCTGGCGCTGCTGCCGCCGGTCTGGGCGATGCTCCTGGGAACATACGTGCTCGCCCTTCAAGCCACACGGCGTATGAGCCGGCTCACGCTGGTCGAGAACGCCAACCAGGTGTCGCTGGCAGTCGCCGGAGTGCTGATGGCGTTGCTCGGATTCGGGGTCAACGGCGTGCTGCTAGCACAGGCGGTTGTCAGCGCCATCGCCGCGGTGCTCTCTGTCCTGGCGTACGAGCGGCTCCGGCGCGGGGATCCGGTGCTGCCGGGATTCAGCGAGCAGTGGCGCGACATCGTCCGGGTGAACCGGTTGAGCCTCGCTGGTCGGAATGGCGTTAGCAGCAACGACGCCAGGCTGCGCGACGCCCTTTTCTCCACGTTCCGGTCCGGCCTGGCAGTAGCTCTGGACAAGAACCTGGTGAGCCTGTACGCGCTGGCGCCCGTCCTCCTGCTAGGCGCCTTCGCGCCAACGGACGAGGTGGCGCTGCTGCGCGTCGCGCTCACCTACACGACCGTCCCGGCGGTTGCGCTGTCGGCCGTGTCGCGCGTCCTCATGGTGAAGCTGCCCGCCCTCCACGCTGCCGATCCGCGCCTCGTCGCGCCGTTCTTCCTGCGTGTCACCGGTCTTGGCGGAGCGTGCTCGATCGCCTTCACCCTGCCCGTCGTCCTCGCCTCACCGCTGGTGATCGGGGGGCTCTACGGCGCGTCCTACGAGTCAGCCGCCGCGCTGGTGCCTTTCCTCGCGCTCGATCCGCTGCTCGCCGGCTTCGGAATCGCGGCCGGTCCGCTGTTCCGGATGTACCGGCGGAACATGTGGGCCGTCTACGCAAACCTGGGCGTGCTCGTCGTCGGCGTCCCGCTGGCTGCCTGGCTCACAACCGCCCACGGACTGTCGGGCGCGGCGCTCGGGTACGCGCTGCTGGTAACGGCGCTACGGGCGACGGCCTACGTGCTCTGCCTGCGCCTGGTGCGTCAGCAAGCGATCGACTGATGGCGACGCCGAAACCCCGACTCCTGGTCATGCTCGACCACTTCGACATGCGCGGTGGCGGCGAGGTGGTCGCGTCCCAGCTCGCGCAGCGGCTCGTCGATCGCTTCGAGGTCTCGGTCCTGACGACAGATCCAACTCGGGAGGAGCGCGCGACGGTTGACGGTCTGCCCGTCTACGTCGTGCGCTCCCGCTATCCGATCAGGCTGCGCCCGGTGCTTGGCACGGTCAACCCACTCGTGCTCCAGTCCGTCAGACGGATCCTGAGGGAGTTCCGGCCAGACGTCGTTCACGCCTGGAACGTTCACGAACAGCTTTCCTACGCCAGCGTCACGCTGGCCCGTCGGATGGGCGCCGCGACCGTCCTGACGTTCCAGGACGCGCTGCCGTTCTGCTACACGAAGTTCCACTGTTACGTGGATCGCAAGGCGCCCACGCGCGGAACGCCGGATTATCGGGCCGATCCGGCACGCTGCAGGAGCTGCCGGCGCCATTACTGGATGTTCCCCCCGAGGAATCGACTCAATCGCCTGCTCCTCTCCCAAGGGCTCTCGGCGACGGTCGCGGTGAGCCACGCGCTGGCCGATGCGCTCGCCCAGAACGGGATCGAGCGGCCCAGGGTCATCCACAACGGCCTGCCGCTGGACAACCTCCCACCCGCCGCCGCGCTGGTGGCGTCGATCCAAGAGCGATTTCAAGTGGGCCCGCAAGCGATCGTGGCAGGCGGTCGCATGAGCTACTTTAAGGGGCAGCGCGAAACTCTCAAGGCGTTCGGAGCGCTCGCCGACCGCTACCCCGGGGCGCAGCTCCTGCTGGCGGGCAGCCATGACGACTGGTTCGGTCGCGCATTGGCGCGGCAGAGCTCCGAACTGGGCGTCCGCGAGCGTGTGATCTTCACCGGTCGCCTCCCCCACAGCGATTTCCTCGCACTCCTCGCCGCTGGCGCCCTGTTCGCGAACCTCTCCACGTACCTGGATCCGTTCCCTACCGTGAACCTGGAGGCTGGGGCATGCGGTCGGCCGGTCCTCGGAACGACGTTTGGCGGCACGCCAGAGGTCGTTCTGGATGGCGAAACCGGGCTGCTGGTCGATCCGTTCTGTGACAGTGAGGTGCTAACCGGCCTCGACCGATTGCTGGCAGACATTCACTTACGAGAGCGTCTCGGGGGGGGCGCCCTAGAACGGATACGAACAATGGTCCCGATGCGTGACATGGTGCGTGCGTACCTCGATCTCTTCGCCTCACTCGCCTGAGCGCGGAGCGCGGGGCCATGAAAGCACAGACCGATGTCGTCGCATTGGTGCGCGCCCGCAGTCCTCTTCCCCCTGACGAGACGGAGCGGCTCGTCGGCGGGGCCTTCATGACATCCAGGGCCGTCCAGTTCGTCTGCCGCCACTACTTCGCCGACAGGCTGTCGGTTCTGGACATTGGCTGCGCTCAGGGCCAGCATCTGGTGCACTTCGGGCGGGGCAGCGCCGGCATCGACGCGATCGCGAGCAACGTCGAGTTCGCCAGAGCCCTCGGGCTCGACGCGGTGGTGGCGAATGTTGAAGACGGGCTGCCAGACCTTGGACGGCGCTTCCAGGCGGTCTTTTCATCCAATCTGCTCGAGCACCTGGTGGCGCCCCACCTGTTCCTGTTGCGTCTGCACGACGTCCTCGAACCGACCGGGCTCGTGTTCATCCACGTTCCTACCACTCCACCACTGCCGGTCGTGGACCGGATCATCAAGCGAGGGATAGGACACAACGGCTACCTGGCGAGCGAGCATCTCTACGCCTGGACGCCGCGCACGCTCGGCTTCCTGCTCGAGCGCGCGGGTTTTCGCCTGCTCGACACCGCTTTCGTCGCGGTGCGCGACCACAAGCTCCTCAGGTTCGCGGAATCGGTCCTGGTCCAACTCGGCATATCCGTCTGCGCCGTGGCCCGACGGGACCCGAATTTCATCTATCCTGATAAGCGTGTCCGGATCTTCACCCCAGCATTTGCCCAGGGATCTGACCGTCGCTAGGGCTGCCTGCCCGACTGGCGGCCGCCATGTAGAACAGCGGGCGTGGCTACAGCCACTGGTGGGGCTCCAGGCGTTGGAGTCGCGACGCCAGCGGTGGCTCGACGTCTGGGCAGAGGCGGGAGGCGAACGGCTGTTCCTGCACCCTGAGTGGGTGACCACCTGGTTCCGCCACCTCGGTCGGATTGACTATGCGCGGGGCCTCATGGTGGGTGAGCACGATGAGACTCTCGGACTTGCTGTCCTTTCGCGGGAGCCGTTGCTGCCCTTCGGCAAGGGCGTAGCCGGGTCGTTCGTCTCGCTCAGAACGCCCGGTGCCGGGGTGAGCGATTACCAGGACCTGCTGCTCCGCGACGCGGAGCAGGCGCGGACCGTCGCGACGGCGCGCCTGCTCGACTGGCTGCTCGAGGCGCCAGACTGGCACATTCTGGATCTTCCCAATCTGCCAGCCGAGTCGCCAACCGTCGCCGCGCTGTGGTCCGCGGCCGCGCAGCGTGGCTTGCCGCGCTGGCGCCTGCCCACCTATCCGCGTCCGTATCTCCCGTTCAGAGATGCCGATGGCCAGGCCGTCTCCTGGGAGACCTTCCTGGCCGGACGGGATAGTCTCCTCCGCTACAAGCTCCGCTCGCGACTGAAGCGGCTGTCGAAACAGGGAACAGTGACGTTTGACGAAGTGGGCGAGCCCGAAGCCGTGGTCGGCCTGCTCCCAGTCCTGACGGCGATACACGCGCGTCGCTGGACAGGTCGGCGAACGAGCGCGGTGTTCTCGTCGAGTGAGCGCGGTCGCGCGTTCTACGCCGAAGCGTTCCCGGCGATGGCCCGCACCGGGATGCTCCGCATCGCGACGCTGACGTTGGACGGGCGGCTGATCGCGGGTATCATCACCTTTCGAGACCGGGGAAGAGCGTACTACTACGTGCCAACGTTCGACCCGGACTTCAGCCAGTTCGCTCCTGGCCAGCTTCTCCTGGCTCGACTCGCCGAGAACGCGTGCCGGGACGGAATGGAGCGACTGGACCTGATGCTTGGCGACGAACGGTACAAGCAAGAGTGGACCAACCGCTCCGAGGATTGTGTCAGGCTCGCCATCGCCCGCCCCGGCCCAGAGGGGCGCGTGGCCCTGGCAGCGCTTGGCGGCTACCAGCGGCTGAGAGAAGCCGCCCGGCAGTCGATGTTGCTTCAGACCGCGCGCCAGCGAGGCCTCCGAGCAGCGCTCGAGACGGCCCGGTCGCGTCTTTCGCCCCGACCTCGGTGAGTGTGGTAGAACGTGCGGACGTCTCAACAGCAACTGCGACTCGACACATCCGTTGATGGAAAGAGCGCCACGCACGAGCTGTCGGGCGGGATCCTGAGCCTGTTCCCGCGGCGAAGCCGGACGACCTGGTGCCTGGTGGGGTTGACGATGCAGACGGACCAGACGGCGAGGCCGCACTGATGGTGCGAGAGCTGATCGTCAACGCGGACGAGTTCGGTCTGACCGAAGGGGTCAACCGCGGGATCGAGGCGGTCCACCGACGGGGCCTCTGCACCTCGACGACACTGGTTGCGAACGAGCACGCCTTCGAGAACGCCATCGAGATGGCCAGGCAGATGCCGGGACTGGCGATCGGCGTCCACCTGAACATTACCCACGGCGTACCGGTCCTGCCGGAGGTGCGGGTCCACACTCTGGTGGACGAGGACGGTCTGTTCTACCGGCGCAGCCGGTTCCTGCGGCGAGCCGTGGCCGGACAGGTCAACCTGGTGCACGTCGAGGATGAGTTCCGGGCGCAGATTGAGAAGGTGATGGAGGCGGGCATCCTGCCGAGCCATCTCGACTCGCACGAGAGCATCTACATGTACCCGGCGATCTTCCGCATCCTGGCGAGCCTGGCACGCGAGTACCATCTGCCGGCCCGACTTCAGGATGAGCACCTGATGCGGGCCGGGTTTGCCAGCCGCGAGCTGCAGGCGCGGTACCTGGCGAGCGAGACGTTCGCGAAGAACCAGGTGATGAACGTGCTTGCCAATCGTTATCGCATCCTGCTGCGCGACTGGGGCATTCCAACGACGGACCACTTCATCAGCACGTTCGGCTGTTATCGGAAGCAGCCCAACGACCTGTACGAAGCGCTCCGCTACGAGCTGGTCCACCTGCCCGAAGGCGTGACGGAGCTGATGGTGCACCCTGGCTTCGCGGATAGCCTGCTGGAGATGTCGCTCGACGGCGGGCGGGAGGCGGCGCTTCGACGGGAAGAGGAGGTGCATGTGCTGACCGATCCACGCATCCGGGCGCTCCTGGAAGAGCAGCAGAT
The DNA here is from genome assembly GCA_020850915.1 of Chloroflexota bacterium. Next base: position 7,703 of record JADZDV010000076.1, read on the forward strand.
ACGGCTGATCGACTACCGCGTGCTCGGGGCGATCATCGCGTGAAGCTGCTGCACGTCATGTCTGCCTGCACGGTGGGCGGGTGCGAGCAGCACGTGCTTGCCCTCCTGAACCGACTGGACCACGCCAGGTATGACCGCTGGCTGGCGTACTTCGTGGAGCGACCGGACCAGGCGCGGCCCATGCTGCCAGACTTCCAGGCGATCGGCGTGCGGACGGTCGACCTGCGCGGGCGCGGCCAGCTCGATCCGCGAGCGATGGGGCGGCTGCGGACGCTGCTTGGGCGGGAGCGCTTCGACCTGGTGCACGTCCACAGCTTCCGCGCCGAGGTGGCGACGGCCGTCGCGACGACCGCGCTGTTCCCCCATCCGCGGATTATCCGCACCGTCCACAACGTGGAGGACTACCACCGACGGTTTCCCACCTCGCTCCTGAGCGGCCTGAGCGGCTCGTCGCTGGACCGCGTCGTGGCGATCTCGGACGCGGTGGCTCAGCACTTGACCACGACGAACGGCGCGCCGTCCGACCGGCTTCGACGCATCTACTACGGGCTCGACCTCGAGCCGTTCCTGGCGGCCGAGCGGCCGCGGCCGCGATCTCGACCGCCGACCATCGGCGTCCTGGCCCGGCTGGCGCCCCAGAAGGGGCACCCGGTCCTGCTGCGCGCCCTGCCGCGCGTCGTGGAGCGATTTCCAGACGTGCAGGTCGTCATCGCGGGCCACGAGCACCTCACCACCCGAGATGAGCTCGAGCGCGAAGCCGAATCGCTCGGCGTCCGTGGCAATGTCGAGATCGTCGGCTATCACGACGACGTGCCCGCGTTCATGGCGGAGATCGACCTGTTCGTGCTCCCTTCCCTCTGGGAGGGGTTTGGACTCGTCCTGCTGGAGGCCATGGCGGCCGGCAAACCGGTCGTGGCCACGCGGGTCGGGCCCGTGCCCGAGATCGTGCAGGAGGGTGAGACTGGCCTGCTCGTGCCGGCCGGCGAGCCGGAGCCACTGGGGAACGCCATCCTCGAGATCCTGGAACGATCGTCGCTCGGGCGACGCTTCGGCAGAGCCGGGCGCATTCGCTGCGCCGAGCTCTTCTCGCTGGACCGGATGGTCGCCGAGACCGAGGCGCTGTACGCCGAGACGCTGGCCGAGAAGCGACCGCGCACAACGCCCCGGGAGGCCGTTGCATGAGAGTCGGGAGCGCTGTGGAGAGCGTCCGACGGCCTCCCGAAGCGGCAGCTCGCAAGTCCGTGGCACGCTGGCTTGACCTCACCATTCTGGGACAGCACTGGACCGTCTGGCTGAGCGCCCTGGCGCTGCTGGCAGCCGCGCTCGGGCTGGCATACGGAGCGCTCGAGGGCGAAGCCGAGGCGCTCGTCACCGCGCTGCTGGGACTGGCCATCGGCTACGCCATCACCCGCTTGCTGTACCGCGGGAGCGGCGGGAGCGATTCGAGATTCGTGACGACGCTCTTCCTGGCGGCGTTCGCGCTCCGCGTGGTGTTGTCGGTCGGCCTGCACTTCGTGCTGGTGTCACGCGGGACAAACGGATTCCTGCTGATGGACGACCGGGCGTACGACAAGATCGGCTGGGCATTGCCGCGCGTCTGGTGGGGCAGCATCCCCGGGATTCTCGAGTCCGACCAGTACTTGCTGGTGAACTACACCTATCTGATCGCGTTCGTCTACTACTTCCTGGGCCACAGCCTGCTGGCCGCCAAGATGCTGAACCCGCTGTTTGGGGCACTCGCCGCGGTGCTCACCTACGGCCTCGCCCGCGAGATGTACGGCCGACAGGCAGCCCGCATCTCGAGCCTGCTGGCAGCATTCTTCCCTTCGCTGCTCGTGTGGTCCGCCGTCAACCTCAAGGACACTCTGGCGATGATGATCGCCGTCGCGGTGGTGTACGCCACGCTGGTCTACGCGCGGCGGCGCTCGTGGTGGGCATTCGCCATCGCGGTCGGTGGGCTGCTCTCCATGGAGAACCTCCGTCCACCCGCGTTCTTCATCCTGGCGTACCTGATGCCGCTGGCGGTCCTTCTCGTGCATGGGAGCGGTTGGAGAGAACATTGGCGACAGAAGCTCCTGCTGGCGCTGCCCGCCGCTGTCGCGGTGTTCCTGGTCTTCCAGGTCACCCACAATCTCAAGGGCGGGTGGAACCTGCTCTCTCCAAAATCGATCACCAACGCGGAGTGGGCCCGCTGGATCGGAGCGAGGAGCGCCGACTCCGTGCTCGACCCGGAGCTGGGCAAGCCAACAAAGAGCGACGAGGCCGAGATTGTCCGGCGCAATATCGAATACCTGCCCCGCGGTGTGTACTACGTCCTGACAGCACCGCTACCGTGGGAAGCCCGCTCCAGTAATAGCCGCGCAGTGATACCAGAGATGCTGCTCTGGTACGTCCTGCTCGTGCTGGCCATCGTTGGACTCCTGGCAAGCGTACGAAGCCGCTGGCGCGAGCTGTTCATGCCGCTCGGGTTCTCCGCCGGCTGGATCGCGGCGCTCGCGCTCAACGAGGGCAACGCCGGGAACCTCTTCCGCCACCGCGCCCAGTTGATGCCGTTCGTCTTCGTCGTGTCGGCGGTCGGACTCGTGTGGCTGTGGCAGCGGCACCAGGGAGGCGGGGCCGGTGGACTCTCGCCAGCGGCCCGAGCGCCAGCCAGCGATACACCCACGCTCGTCGCGCGTTGAGGTGATGTCGTCTCGCGCCAAGGCGCGAAGACGCGAAACAACCCGGCATCCTGGCATCCTGTTGCCCCCCTGTCATCCTGGCGCCACCCCTGGCATCCTGGCGCCCCGTCCCTGGGGCCATGGGTGCGGGGTCGAGGGCAGACGTGCCACAATGACGGATAATCGAGAGCAAGTGATGCGAGGATCTGCGTGACCTTCTACCTGGTAACCGGTGGGGCCGGGTTCATTGGCTCGAATGTCGTCCGAGCGCTTGTGGAACAGGGGCACCGGGTACGCGTCTACGACGACCTGTCGACCGGCTACGCGACGAATCTGGCGGGGATCGAGGGCGACATCGAGTTCCTCGAGGCCGACCTGCGTGACTCCGCGACTCTGCGCCAGGCGGTGAATGGCGTCGAGGCGATCGTCCACCTCGGCGCTCTGCCGTCTGTGGCCCGCTCACTGAATGACCCGTTGGCCAGCCACGAGACGAACACGACCGCCACCATCAACCTGCTGGAGTTCTGTCGCCAGGCGGGCGTGCGGCGGCTGGTGTTCGCCTCGTCTTCGAGCGTCTACGGCGACACGCCGACCCTGCCTAAGGTCGAGACCATGGCGACCAATCCGCTCTCGCCCTACGCCGTCTCGAAGCTGGCGGCGGAGCAGTACTGCAAGGTCTACTCCCAGCTCTACGGCCTGGAGGCAGTGGCGCTGCGCTACTTCAACGTCTTCGGTCCGCGCCAGGACCCGAAGTCGGACTACGCGGCGGTCATCCCGAAGTTCATCAACCTGATGCTGCGAGGCGAGCAGCCGCTGGTCCACGGAGATGGGCTGCAGTCGCGCGACTTCACGTACATCGAGAACATCGTCCAGGCGAACATCCTCGCATCGCAGGCCGAGGGGGCGGGCGGTGACATCCTGAACGTCGCCTGCGGCCAGCGCTACACCCTGCTCGACCTGGTGCGGATCCTGAACGAGATTCTGGGGACGAGCATCGAGCCGAGATTCGGCCCGCCGCGGCCCGGCGACGTCAAGCACTCCATGGCGGACAGCTCGCGGGCGATGCAGAAGATCGGCTACCAGGTGCTGGTTGACTTCAAGACCGGCCTGCAGCGAACGGTAGAGTGGCTCCACGCCCATCCGGAGCGATCGGCGTGATAGCGGAGGGATTGAACGAGCGGCCGTGCTGAAGCTGCTGTGCATCGTGCCGTATCCGACCGAGGCGCCCAGCAACCGGCTGCGCGTCGAGAGCTACTTCCCGTACCTCCGCAAGCACGGTGTGAAGGTTCGGAAGCGGCCCTTCATGTCGAGCTACTTCTACCGTATGCGCTACCGCCCGGGGGCGGTGCCCCAGAAGGCCGTTTCGTTCGCAATGAGCGCCATCAACCGTCTGCTGGACGTACGGCGAGCCGGCCAGGCGGACGTCATCCTGGTGCACCGCGAGGCATTTCCCGTGGGCGGGCCGTTCGTGGAGCGGGCGATGGCGCGCATGGGTGTGCCGATCGTCTTCGACTTCGACGACGCGATCTGGCTCCACAGCTCCGGCGAGAACCCGTTTGTCAAGTTCCTGAAGCACCCCGAGAAGACGGCAAGCATCATTCAGCTCAGCTCGGCAGTCATCGCCGGCAATGAGAACCTCAAGGCGTACGCTAGCCAGTACAACGACACTATCGTCGTCATCCCGACGCCCGTGGACACCGCCCACTTTGCGCCGAAGCCGCGTAAGACCGATCTCGACAGAGTGATCGTCGGCTGGATCGGCAGCAACACGACTGCGCCGTACTTGAAGATGGTCGAGCCAGCGCTGGCAGAGATCACACGCCGCTATCCGCACGTCGAGATGCGAATTGTCGGTGGCTCGGTCACCCCCGAGGGCGTCGCCAGAGTCTCGCTTCGCCGCTGGGGGCTGGAGTCCGAGCTTCGGGATCTGCACGGCTTCGACATCGGGATCATGCCGATGCCGGACACGGACTGGACCCGCGGCAAATGTGGCTTCAAGGCGCTGCTGTACATGAGCGTTGGCGTGCCGTCGCTCTGCTCGCCCGTCGGCATCACGACCGACATCATCCGGGACGGACGGAACGGCTTTCTCGCCTCGACGACCGATGAGTGGATCGAGCGACTCTCGCTGCTGGTGGAGAACCCGTCGCTTCGGCGCGAGGTGGGGCTCGCCGGACGCGCGACGGTCGAAGAAAAATACTCCGTCAACGCGCACGCGCCGCGACTGCTGGAGGTGCTGGAACAGGCGGCCGGAAGGCGAGCCGGTGCACAGGAGTCGGCCGAGCATTCCGAGCCTGTCCCCTCCGCGGCCTCCCCGCGGCTCGAGGGCAAGGTGAACGCGTGAAGGTGCGGATCGGTTTCAGCGTCGGGACGCGAGGCTAGGTTGAGAACGGTGGCCTGGGATACGTTGCCGAGGAGCTGGAGCGGCTGGGCTTCGACTCGCTGTGGATGTCCGAACGTCTGACCGGACCGGTGCTCGACCCGGTCGTCGGGCTGGCGTACGCGGCCGGGCGGACCAGGAGGCTGAAGGTCGGCACGAGCGTTCTGGTGCTGCCGGGAAGAAACCCTGTCCGGGAGGCTAAGGAGCTGGCGAGCCTGGACCAGGTGGCGAGGGGACGGCTGCTGCTGGCGTTCGGGCTGGGCGTGGTGGATGAGCAGGAAGAGCAGATCGCTGGCGTCAGTCGCAACGATCGCGGACCGTGGCTGGACGAACCCCTTCCGCTGATCCGCCGTTTCTGGTCCGAAGACAACCTGAGCCACGACGGCGCCCGTTTCAGCTACCGCGACCTCACGCTTCTGCCGAAGCCGGTCCAATCGCCGCTTGAGGTGTGGCGGGGTGGCGCGGCGCCCAGCGCGCCGCGGCGGACCGGGCGCTTGAGCGACGGCTGGTTGCCCGCGACTGCACCGTGGCCGAGGTAGCGGCCGGGCGGGAGACCGTAGAGCGAGCGGCCGATGAGGCGAGTCGGGAGATCGATCCCGAGCACTTTGGAGCCAGCATCGTTTACGCGCGCGGCGAGATTCCGCCGTGGCTGGTCGCCCAGACGGTGGCGCGGCGGCCGGGCGTCGATCCGAAGAGCCTGATCCCTGTCGGCATGAACGACCTGCGCGCACTGATCGAAACGTTCGTCGAAGAAGGCTAGTCGAAGTTCGTCGTGCGACCGGCCGAGCAGCCGGTGAGCTGGACGGCTGAACTGGAGGAGCTGGCTGACGCGGTACTGCCGCTCCAGACGCCCGCGCGGGCTGCCTGAGCCAGGGCTCTACAGCTCTCGACGCGCGAGCCGCTCGAGCCAATCGGCTAGACGGCCCTCGCTTCTTTCGCGGTCGAAGGCGACGGCTGTCTCCAGACCACCGCGGGCGAGCGTCTCGCGCAGCGCCGGACCCGTGGCGAGCCGTTCGATCGCCTTCGCCAGTGCGGACGGTTGCCCTGGTGGGACCATCAGGCAGTTCTCGCCGTCGCGGGCGAACGCGCGCACTCCGCCGCAGTCCGTCGTGACGACTGCGCAGCCGCAGGCCATCGCTTCCAGGGCTGGCAGACCGAAGCCTTCCGCCAGGGACGGAAAGACGAACACGTCGCAGCGACGGTAGAAGTCCGCCATCGCCTGCTCGGTTGGCGCGAGAACGGTCTCAGTGTCGTGGCGTTCGGGCAGAGGGACAGGGTCGGCGCGGACGACCAGGAGGCGAGCCGGGAGCTTCTCGTTCAGCAGAGCGGCAGCGCGCAGAAAATCTGGGTAGCCCTTCACAGCGCCGAGGCGGCCGATCACGCCAACCAGCGGCCTGTCCTCAGCACCGGAGGCGACGGGAGCCCCCTCCGCGCCAGGATTGAAGACCGCCAGGTCGATCCCGTGGCCCACGACGAGGGCGCGGGAATCGTCAACTCGCTCTCTCAGCCACTCGGTCGTCACGAGCTTCTTGAACGGCAGCCGATAGCTCAGCCAGGCGAGAGTGAAGCGCAGGTAACGTCCCGCGCGGCCGGTCGGCGCCATAAGACCGTGGCTCCAGGGCTCGTACCCTCTGACGTTGTACGCAAGGCGAGCGCGGCGACTGGAGAGCAGCCAGGAGACGAGCGTTGGGTAGGCTGTGAGGTAGTAGTTCGCAAGCGCCAGGTCAGCATCACGCGCGGCCTGCCAGCTCAGACGCGCGAAGTAGACCAGCTTGCGAAGCGGTCCTGGACCCGCGGTTCGCAGCCGACGAAGCTCGACCCTGGGATCGAGCGGAACGGGCGTCCGATCGGCATAGTCCGGAACGACCAGCCGGACGCGGTCGCCGCGCGCCGCCAACCGGTTCGCGAGCAGGCAGAGCGACTTCACGCCCCCCGAGAGGTTCAAGCCGGCCAGGGGGATAGTGATACGGACCGGCCGCGATTCAGCAGACGGTGTGGCAGACACCGGGCCAGATTCAGTGGGAAGCTCGCCAGCACGCCAGGCGCGGACGATCCGGAGCAGCTCCGCGGCCTGGCGCTCGGCCGTCTGCTCGGCGGCGGTGGCGTACCCGCCCTCGACCAGGGCGTCATGGAGAGACAGGACGCGGAAGATCAGGGCGGCGGCTTTGCCCAGGGCTGCGCCCTCGGCCGGCTCCACCAGCAGGCCGTTCTCACCGTCGTGCACGGTGCCCGGGATGCCGGCAACGCGGGTCGCCACGACCGGCAGGCCGGCCGCCATCGCTTCCAGGATGACCCTCGGCACGCCTTCCCCGGGCAGGCTGGGGACCAGGAGCACGTCGTGCTCCTGGTACAATCGCTTCACTTCGTCGAGCGTCGCAACGCCGCGGAATCGAATCTGGTCCGCGAGCCCGAGTCGGGAGGCCTCAGCCAGAGCGGCCTTCTTCTCCTCGTCCCCCAGCCGCCCGACCGTCGGCCCGACGACCGTCAAGGAAGGCTCGAACCCCTGCTGGCGAAGGACTTCGAGTGCTACAGGCAGGTAGCGGACGCCCTTGCGCGGGTCGATCCGGCTCACGCAAAGACAGCGGATGGCAGGCAGGGCAAGGGGCCAGCGCGGTCGGCGCAGCTCGTCGGCGGCCAGCGTGCTGTTGTGGGTCTCGAAGATGGCGAGGCCAGGACGTGCGTGCTTGACGTACAAGGCACGGCCGTTGGTGAAGGTCAGCGAATGCTCGACCATGCGCTGGAGGAGCCACTCCTCGAGCACGACCCAGCGGCGATAGAGGCGCCGCTTCCAGGTGCTGGCCGGTACGGAACGAGCGACGCCCTCCAGATCCCCCACGACGAGCAGGAAGGTTGGCTTGCGCCGCAGGCGGGCGAGCAGCCAGGCCCAGGAGCCAAACGGGGTGGGCACCCGCGGGTTCACGAGATCAGCCGCGCCGAGGCCGCGCCAGAAACGGAGCAGCGCGCCAGGCAGGGCGCGGTAGAACGCGGGCAGGCTGTCCCAGAACGGCAGCGGCAGCAGTCGAACGTTGGCTGCCTCGACGCGACGGCCGTCCGGTCGCGGACTGGCTTCTGGCGCGGCGACGAGGACTTCATCCACTTCAGAGGCCAGGGCCTCCAGGTAGCGGCTGAACGCGCCCTCCCGCTCCCAGAGCCGACCGGCCTGATCTCGCCAGAGCGGCCGGTGGTAGACAACCAGCAGGCGCTCAGCCATCTCGGCCTCCCCGCGCGAGTCGCGACGCGACAGACCGTCGGGGCCAGCAGTCAGCGCGGGACACGGCCGAGGAGCTCCTCGTACAGCGACAGCAGCTTGCGTGCGCTAGTCGTCCAGTCAAAGCCCGCGCTGACCCGGGCTCGGCCGTGCTCCACCAGGTGGTCCCGGAGCGCGCGATCGGTCAAGACGCGCTCCAGAGCAGCGGCCAGAACGTCAGGATCGCGCGTCGGCACCAGGAGTCCGTTCACACCATCACTGACGTAGCGGTGAACGCCGCCGACATCAGTGGCCACGACCGGAACGCCGCAGGCCATCGCTTCGAGCAGGACGTTCGGGGAGTTGTCGAAGCTGGACGGAAGCGCAAAGACGTCTGAGGTGGCGTAGTAGCTGGGCAGCGCGGCGAGCGCCTGGGCACCGGCGAAAACGACCTGCCGCTCAAGGCCCAGTTGACGAACCTGGGCCCGAAGCGCGCCCTCCAGGGCGCCTTCGCCCACCAGGAGCAGCTTCGCCGTCGGCCGGCGCCGCGCCAGACGCTGGAACGCGTCCACGAGCAGCGCGACGTTCTTGAGAGGCACGAAGCGGCCGACGAAGAGGACCACCTCCGCGCTCTCCAGGCCCAGCGCCGCGCGCAGGTCGGGGGCGCCAGGCCGAAAGAGCTCGGCGTCCACACCGCCCGGGATCTCCACCAGCTCCCGGCCGAGCTGGCGCGCGAAGTTCTCGGCGTCCCAGCCATCGCCGATGATGGCGTCCGCGAGCGGTACGAAGCGGCGCAGGTGCTTCGGCGGCAGACCGCCCTGGTTGCGAATCACCACTCGAACGTCGCGCCTCTTCTTGAGGGCCACGACCGGGTAGAGCCCGGCCGCCTGGAGCACGTCGAGCTGCTCCGCCGGCCGGGCCAGCGTCTCCACCAGGCGGCGGCTGAACTGGCGCACGTCCTCCTTGAGCAAGAAGGCGGCGAGCCGTCCAGCCTTCGGCACCTGCATGAGGCGGTAGACGACGTCGCGGAAGTACGGCGACGGCAGGTAGCGACAGGGCAGCTCGGTGACTGGGTGGCGAACTCGACCCATGATCGGCTGGACCGTCACGATCTCGACCTCCAGGCCGAGTCGCTGGAGGCTCGTCCCGAGCGCCAGATCGCGCGTCTCGCCACCGCCGCGCATCATGCTGAGAGTGTAGTTGGCCAGGACGACCCGGAGGCTGTACATGGCGGGTTAGCCCGCGGCTGAGAGCGCGGCGTCGTAGCTCTCCACGAGCTTAGCCACGTACCGCTCGATGGCATAGCGCGAGCGGGCGTCCGATCTGGCGCCGCGGGCGAGCCGTGCCCGGAGCGCGGCGTCGTCGGAGAGCGACGCGATCGCGTCGGCCAGCGCCTCCGCGTCTTCCGGCGGCACGAGGAGCGCCGTCTTCCCATCTTCGACCACCTCTTCGTTCCCGCCCACGCGTGTCGCGACGATTGGGAGTCCGGCACCCGCCGCTTCTGCCAGCGCCAGGGACAACCCCTCCCAGCGCGAGGGCAGCACGAAGACATCCATCGCCCCAAACAGCACGTCGCGGTCGCGACGAACGCCCAAAAAGCGGACCCGGTCCGCGATGCCGAGTGCCTCGGCCTGCTTCTTCAGCTCGTTCGTCAGGCAGCCCTGGCCGGCGACGAACAGGCGCAGACTCGCGCGGGATGGCGCCAGCATTGCCACTGCCTCGAGCAGGACGTCAAGGCCCTTCTGTCGTTCCAGGCGACCGAGCGTGCCGAGGACGAGCTCGTTGGGCTTGAAGCCGAGAAGCTCCCGGGCAGCCTGGCGGTCGGACATCGGCTCGGCGTGCGTGAAGTCGACCGCGTTGAGGAGCACGCAGAGGCGCCCGGGGCCCGGGCCTACGCTGGATGCGTAGTGGTCTGCCACCGCCTGGCAGCAGGCGACGATCCGGGTGGTGTGAGCGGCCAGCCAGCGCTCCAGCCAGCGATGGCGGGCGGCGCGCTCAGCATAGACGTTCTGCTCGGCGTGGTAGATGACCGGTGTCCGGGAGAGCCAGGCGGCGAGTCGGCCGTAGAGGCCGGCTGTCCGGAGACACGTGTGGACAATGCGCGGTCGCTCGGAGCGGATGAACCGGAGCAGGCGCAGGAACGCGCTGGGATCGCGAGGACCGAACCGTCCAGGGATCACCTCGACCCGCACGCCGGCCGCGCGCATCTCGCGGGCAACAATTCCTTCGCGGGTCAAACAGCCCACGACGACGTCGAAGCGATCGCGCGGCAGATGGGTCACGATACCCAGGAGCAGCTCCTCTGCGCCGCCCAATGTGAGGTGCTGGACGATGTACATGAGCTTCACGCGCGTCACCTGGCGGCCCCCGCGAGCTGGACGATCAGCTCTGCCAGACGCTCTGTCGCTCGGCCGTCGAATCTAGCGAGGCGGGAGAGCACTCGCTGGCGCTCCTCGGCAAGTCTGGTTCGAGTCGCCTCGTCTTCGGCCGCGGCTCTGAGCGCGGACCCAAGCTGCTCGTGCTCGAGGATGTGGAGCGTTCCGCCGACCTCGCGGTAGTAATCGAAGTGCGGCACGGCGTTGAAGTTGACCGTCAGGATCGGCCGGTCGAGCATCATGGCGAGCAGGACGGTCGAGGACGACGAGCTGATGAAGACGTCGCACACCGCGATCAGCTCCGCGATCTCCGCCTGGTGGACGACGACGATTGGCAGGTCGCTCGCTTTGACGAAGGAATAGTGCTCCAGCGACTCACGGGGGTGGAGCTTGAGCACCAGCCTCGCATCGTCGCCGAGCGCCCGAACGGCCTCGCCGACGACCCGCAGGTTCTGCTCGAGCTGCTCGGGTGTGACGACCTGGCGCCAGAGGGCGGGTTGGCTGGCGTAGAGGACGACGCGGCCTGCTTCGGGCAAGGCGTAGCGCCGGCGAAGCTCCGCCCGTCGCTGCTCCGTGAGCTGCGCGCGCTCGGCGAAGGCGCTGTCGTGCAGCGGATGACCGACAACTTCGATCCTCTTCTGCCGCACTCCCTGCTGGCGGAACTGCTCGCGAAACGCTTCGCCGATCACCGCGAACACGGACGCCTCGCCGCCTCCGTAACTGTTGACAAGCTTGAACCGCAGGCCGAGCAGGCGCATCAGGAGGGACTGGAGGAGCCTGGAGGGTCGTGGTCCGTGGGGTTGCTCGCTCGCCGGCGCGGGCTCCTCCACGTCGCCGCTCGCCACGGCAGCCTCCAGACCACCCGCCAGTTTGATACGGTGAAGCTGGTCGTAGTAGCGCTGCGGGAAGGTGAAGGCCCACTGGACCACGACCGTCCCGAGCCCGCGTCTGTTGGCAACCCGCACCAGGAAGCGCTCGAGCAGCAGTGTGTCCTGGATCACTGCAACCGCGGACGGATCGATCCGCTTCAGCAGCCGCTCCGCCAGCCGCTTCGCGCGCCAGAGCTGCCACAGCTCGCGTGCTTCGGCACCAAGCCCGATCGCGGAGAGCAGCCAGCCGACAACGGCAGGTAGCTGTTGCTCCGGGAGCTCGACGCGGCTCTGGGCAGCGCCCAGCGCGTCCAGCCGTTCGAGCACCCACGCGCCGGGCTCGTGATGAAAGAGGACGTGGCAGCGCCAGCCGCGTACGGTCAACAACCGGATCACCGGTAGGAAGGTGCGAAGCGTCTCGTCAGGCTCGCGGGCGACGAAGAGGAGGGGGCGCCCGATTGCGTTCAACCCGGGGCCGAGAGCGTCGAGACGCGCGGCGGATGGCGGCTGTGCGACGACCCGAGGGTCGAGCGCTGAGGAATCGGTCATCGCCGTCGGAGTAGCGTCGAGGTCGATTGACGCCGCCGGAGCAGAACGGCACCTGTCGCGGCCAACCGCCCGCTCGAACACAGTGAGCCCCCTCACATGCCGGGTCCACCTGGCCAGCGCGCGTCCCTCAGCCATGGTCCTGGTCGGCGTGGTGCTCGATCTGGAACGGGAGGCAGACGAGGTCATTCTGACCAGGGGTGTAGCCGGTCTGCACGGTCTGGCCTTCAGCGGAGACGACGAAGTCGTTGCCCACGGAGTAGAGGTCGTACAGCTCGTGGAGGTCACTGCCGACGATGGAGAGCTGGACGGTGTAAGTACCAGGTCGCAGGGGCAGCGATTCGAAGACACACTCCACCACGCCCGAGCCGTCCAGGCGAGTCGGCATGCGAGCACCCTGGGTATCGGCAATGGCCACCACGACGCCGTGGATGGGCGAGGCGATGGCGAAGCGGAAGACGGGATCCTGGGTGGGAACGTGCGCGCGATAGGAGGCACGAACACGGAGCGGCTTGCCGTGGTAAAGAATGCCAGCCGGTCGGCCGGCGGCGTCGAGCAGGTCCACGCGGGTGATCCTGATCTCGCCAGAGCCGCCGCGCATCTCCGTTCGGTCGCGTGAGGCGGACTCGTTGGCCGACTGACGGTGGACCTCGTCCACGTACTGGGCAACGACCTCCTCGGTGGGGCCGAACGCGCGGACCTCGCCGCGATCGAGCCAGAGGGCGCCGCGACAGAGACCGCGTATATTGCCCATGTCGTGCGAGACGAGCAGTACCGTCCGTCCCTCGCGAACGAAGCTGGTCATCTTGTCCAGGGCGCGGCGCTGGAAGGCCGTGTCGCCAACGGCCAGCACCTCGTCCACCAGCAGAATGTCCGGCTCAGAGAACGCCGCGACGCTGAAGCCGAGCCGCGCATACATGCCGCTCGAGTACCACTTGACCGGTGTGTCCACGAACTTCTCGATGCCCGCGAACTGGACGATCTCGTCAAAGTGGCGGGCGATCTCGTCCCTGCGCAGGCCAAGGATCGCGGCGTGCAGGTAGATGTTCTCCCGTCCGGTCAGCTCCGGATGGAACCCCGCGCCGAGCTCAATGAGCGAGATCAGCCGGCCGCGGATCAGGACGCGACCCTGGGTGGGCCAGGTCACGCGGGACATCAGCTTGAGAATCGTCGTCTTGCCAGCGCCGTTGCGGCCCACGATGCCGAGGCTGCCGCCGCGCTCAACCTCGAAACTGACGTCGCGGAGCGCGGCGTGCCGCTGGGCGCCCCGCGACCGGCCGCGGGCACGATCGAGCATGAGCGAGACCGCCGTGGTGATCGACCGCGGTCGACCGATGCGGTACTCCTTGGTGACGTGCTCGAACCTGATCGCCAGATCGTCGGTCACGGCGCGACTGTTACTGCTTTCAAGGAGCGTTTTCAAGGCGATAATTAGATCACATCCGCGAAGCCACGCTCGGCTCGCTTGAAGTAAGCAAACGCCACGCCGTACGCGATCAAAGAGAACACGGCGGCTAGACCGAACGCCTGCCAGTCAGGCGCCCGACCGTGCGCGATCACTGATCGGTAGGCATCGACCAGTCCCACCATGGGGTTGATGCCATAGAGCAGACGCCAGTCCTCTGGGACCTGGGAGAGGGGATAAGCAACCGGCGTGGCATAGAGCCAGAGCTGGAGTACCAGCCCGACCACGGGCGCGAGGTCGCGAAAGCGGACCTGGAGCGCCGAAGTCACGAGGGAGATGGCCATCGTAAAGACAACCTGGACGATCAGGACGACTGGCGTGAGCAGGAGCCAGGCTGTGGGACCGACGGCGTACCAGGCGAGCAGGCCGGCGAGGACGAGCGCGGCAGCGATGAAGTCGACGAACCGCGCGCCAACCTGGCTCATCACGATGATCTCGCGCGGAAAGTACGTCTTGGTGACGATGCTCCGCTGGCTGACCAGGCCGATCGTCGCGGAGGTCAGCGCGTTGGCGGTGAAGGTCCAGGGAACGAGGGCCGTGTAGCTGAAGACCGGGTATGGCAGGTCCTCTGAGCCCATCCGGGCAAAACGGCCGAAGACGACGTTGAAGGCAACCATCAGGGTGAGCGGCTGGGCGATTGCCCAGCCGATGCCGAGCAGCGATTGACGATAGCGCGCCCGCACCTCCCGCGTCGTCAGGGCCACGAGCAGCTCGCGGTACGTCCAGAACGACAGGAAGTCGCGCAGATCGAAACGCGCTCGGTTGTCGATGACGATGAGCTCGGTCGTCAAGCCTGCCTCGCCAGGTTCTGCACCGCGTCCACGATGAAGGCGGCCACGCGCTCGGAGGCTTTCCCGTCAGCGCCGCGGCACTGCTCCTCGACCGCTTGGGCCCGGAAGGCGCGGCCGCGCGCGGGGTCGAGCAGTTCATCGCGCACGAGACGGACCATCGCCTCGGCGGAGTCTGCCACTCGGACCGCGCCCGCTTCGACCAGTGGCCGGTAGTGATCGTACACGTAGTAGCGAGCGGCCGAATCGAGGAACGGTCGAGGCTCGGTCCCGTCGAACCCGATGTTGACGACCGGCGTGTCGCAGATCGCCGCCTCGATGGCGATCGTCGAGGCGACGTTGACGACGACGTCGCTGTGGACAAGCGTATTGGCAAGATGCCAGCGGTCGTCGCGCGAAGGATCCACACTCGAGCCCTCGGCCACCCGGCCGGTTCGGAACGGCTTCTCCACGACCAGGTTGGGGCGGCCGACAAACCGCTCGTAGGCCTTCAGATCATCGCGCGGGTGGACGCGCACCAGGATCTGGGCAGGCTCGCCGAGCTGGCCACCGTCGATCGCGGTCAGCAGCCGCTCGATCGCCAGGTCGTGGTGACGATAGAGGACCGGCGGCACGGTAGTCAGAGTGATCAGCTTGCGGGAGGGATCGGCCCCGACGCGCTTGAAGAACGCGGCTCGATCCTCAACGCCTTCCAGCGTGCGGTAGAGGTCGAACTGCGGCACGCCGGAGACGCGGACCTGATCGCGGCGATAGCCGTGGATCTCGACCGCCTGCCGCTGCATGGTGCGATTCCAGACGGACAGCGCCGCGACCCGGCGCAGGGGAGCAGTCTTCGTGGTGAAGTGGTCCCAGCTCAGGTCGACGGCGATCGTCGGAACGCCGAGACGATCGGCACGCGCCATGAGCGGCCCCTCTGAGAAGTAGAGGCCGGTGGTGGGTGTGACGAGGAGCGACGGGCGCTCGCGCTCGAAGAGGTCAGCGTAGCGATCGCCCAGGGTGAAGCGGTCGGCGACCCGGAACCAGGCCCCGATGGAGAGCGCCAAGTAGGTCAGCGCCTTGAGCGAGGCACGGCGGACCCCACGGCTGTGGCCTGTGAGCTGGCCACGGTCGAGGTAGCGGACCTCGCGGGTCCCCGCTCGCTCCAGCAGGTCCGCCCGGGCCACGCGTATGCGCATGCTCTCCGTTGGCATGCGCTTGACGAACCGCTCCTGCATGATGCGAATGAACCGCCGCTCGAGCCAGCCAGGCACGCCAGGATCGAGGTCAGCGAACCCAACCTTCGCATCGCCGAACTCCTCACGGAACGCCACGTCTGAGGAGTACGGCGAAAGGATGACGATCCGTCCGACCGACGGATCGTCACGCACGGTCTGAAAGACCGACGTGCGCAGGAGATTGGCCGAGGGGGTACCGCTCGGAATACAGAGGAAGAGGGTACAGGGGCTCACCGGACGGGTCGCCCCCATCGTAGCGCGCCATCAGACACGGACGAACCGATCGGACGCCTCCGTCAGCTCGGCCGCGCCCATGTGCTGCTGGTACCAGGCGTAGGTCTCGGCCAGCGCCTGCTCCAGGGTGTAGGCCTCGTTCCAGCCAAGCCGCTCCTGGGCCTTCGCCGATGACAGGAACTCGTACTCATACTTGCCGGGCGCGCCGCGCACCTCCGGCTCGAGGTCCGTCCGACCGGAGACTTTGACGATCAGGCGGACCAGTTCCAGGACGCTCACCGGGTTTGGCGGATGGAAGTTGAACGCCTGACCTCGTACGCCGTCCTGACCGGAGCGTTCCGCCACGGTCAGATACGCCGAGACGGTGTCCTTGATGTAGAGATAGCCCTTGCGCGGGCTGCCATCGCTGAGGATCACCGGCCGCTCGCCCCGGAGCAGCTTCAGACATGTGTCCGGGACGATCCGCTTCAGGTTCGGATCGGCGCCGCCGAAGGTGTTGGTCGCGCGGACGACCGCCAGCGGCATGCCGTACTGGCCCGCGTAGCAGCGGGTCAGTACGTCAGTGCACGCCTTCGACGCCGCGTACGGGTTGGTTGGGTTGAACGGGAACTCTTCCGTGAAAGCCTCTTCGGTCTGCTGCTCGCCATAGACGGTATTGCTGGAGGCAACGACGGCGTGCGAGAGCTTACCGTACAGCCGCGCCGCCTCGAGCACCGTCCAGCTCCCCTGGATGTTTGACTCGAAGACCGGCACAGGGTTGTTCCGTGCCCAGCCCAGGTTGGAGTTAGCCGCGAGATGGAACAACGTGTCGATCTTGTGCTCGGCCAGCGCGCCACTGAAGACGTCGCCATCGGTCGTCTTGCCAAGCACCAGCGGCACGCGTTCTCGAAGACCCGGGTGGAGCGTCAGCGCGCCATCCGCGGCCAGGTCGTAGCCAACCGGCCGAGCGCCGAGGTCAACCAGGGTCTGGAGCAACGCTGCCCCGATGAAGCCGTTGGCGCCCGTCACCAGAACGCTCCGCCCGGCCCAGGAATTGTCAGTCATGAACGTTCTCCTGTTGGTAGTCCAGGATCAGCTCGCACAACTCTCGCACAGCGCCCTCGCCGCCTCTGGCGTGCGTCACGATGTGCGCGGCTTCGCGGGCGCGCCGGGTGGCATCGGCTACTGCGACGGCGAGGCCGACGTGTCGCATGACCTCTACATCGTGGACGTCGTCGCCGACGTACGCGGTCTCTTCGAGGGTCAGCTCCTGCCGGGCCAGGATTGCGCGCAGCGCGGTCAGCTTGTCGAGCACGCCGATGTGTGTCTCAGAGATGTTCAGCTTAGCGCCGCGCCGTACGACAATCTGACTGTTCTCACGGGTCAGGATCGCCGTTCGCAGGCCGGCCTCGTGGAGCCGGGCGATCCCCTGGCCGTCGCGCGTGTTGAACTTCTTGAGCTCCTCGCCGCTCTGACCGTAGTACATCCCGCCATCGGTCATGACGCCGTCGACATCCATGACCACGAGCTTCACGCGGCGGATGCGTTCGACTAACCTCTGACCCACTCGAGCGCCTCGACCGGGATCAGCGTATCGGCGGGGATGGAGCGCTGCGCCACGCGGCCACAGACCCGGG
Source organism: Chloroflexota bacterium (assembly GCA_020850915.1). Next base: position 25,037 of record JADZDV010000076.1, read on the forward strand.
TCACATCGCGCGGTGGCAGGCCGCTGCCCGGGCCCTTGACCGTCAGCATCTCCTCGGCGATGGTTGCGCCAGCGGGAATGTCACGCGCCGCCACCAGGCTCTTGGCCAGGCGATCGCGAACCGTGCGCTCCTCCGGCAGGATGTGCTTTTCGCCGTCGCCGAGCGCGCGCTCAATGTTGCGGATATTGCGGATCAGCCGGCGCAGCCCCTCGGGCTCGAGCGACGCGGCGTGGTCCGGCCCGACCATCGTCCGATCGACGGTGAAGTGCCGCTCGATGACGCAGGCGCCGAGCGCGGCGGCCGCCTCGCTGGGCGCCAGCCCACGCTCGTGGCCGGAGTAGCCGACGAGCACGTCGAAGCGCTCGCGGAACCGCGGCATCGCCCGCAGGTTCAGCTTGTCGTTGTCACAGGGGTACAGCGAGGTGCACTGGAGCAGGACGATCTGATCGTTCAGACGACGGACCACCTCGATCGCGTCCTCGATCTCGGACATGTCAGCCATCCCAGTCGAGATCAGCATCGGCTTGCCTTTGCAGGCGATGTGGGCCAGGAGGGGCAGGTTGGTGAGGTCGGCCGACGCCGTCTTGAATGCCTGAACGCCCAGCTCGTCGAGAAAGTCCGCGCTCTTCGGATCCCACGCGGAGGCCAGCATGATGATGCCGCGCTGCTCGGCGTGCGCCCACAGGTCGCGGTATTCGTCCTCGCTCAGCTCGAGCTTCTTGCGGTGCTCGCCATAGGTGGGGCCGAGGGCGGTGGCCGAGAGATACGGCCTCTCGAGGGCCTCGGCGATCAGAATGTCCTCGACACTCCGCTTCTGGAACTTGACGGCGTCAGCGCCGCACTCATGCGCGACGTCGACGAGCTTCTTGGCCAGCTCGACGCTCCCGTTGTGGTTGACGCCGGCTTCGGCGATGAAGAAGCATGCCTGGCCGTCCCCGACCGCCCGTCCGCCGATCGTGATGGTCTTCATGCTGGCAGGATTCCTTCCTCCCTGAGCTGAGCGAGCAGCACCTCCGCGCTGATGAAGTGGTGCGGCAGGTCCAGTTCAGGACAGAGCTTTGACGCTACGAAGAGCGGCGCGATCCGCTGCCCAACGGTCGAGCCCGCGAGCACGGTGGCGGCGCGAATGCCGTCAACCAGGCCGGCCGACCAGTAGACCGGCTCGAGCAGTTGGCGAGCGCAGTCTGGTCCGACCTCTCGCCAGAGCAGCGTGTCCTGGAACGGCACCGCCCAGCCGTCCTCGACGCGCCACATCTTGTGCGGGTGCTGCTCGACCGGCGCGAGCGACTTCACACAGTCTACGTCAGCCTGTCGCAAGCGCGTCACCACCTCGTCGATCAGTCCCAGCGGCCTGAACGGCTGTGTCGGACGGAGATGAATCACAAAGTCTGGCCGATAGCCCTCGTGCTCGTCCAGCCAGCGCAGCGCGTGCTGGAAGACCGGCAGGTCCGGCGTCTGGTCAGCGGCGATGTCAGCAGGACGCTTGAACGGCACCTCAGCGCCATAGTCGCGCGCCACGTCCGCGATCTCGTCGTCGTCCGTGCTGACGATCGTCCGATCGAGCGCCAGCGACCGCTGCGCTGCGAGAATGCTGTGGGCGATGAGCGGAATACCGCCCAGCAGCTTGACATTCTTGCCCGGCACACCCTTGGAGCCGCCGCGAGCCGGGATGATGGCGAGCGCCCTTCCGTTCTCGCTCACGGTCGCACCCGGTCAGCGCCGCTTGTCCAGCAACCGGTCTCAGTCAAAGAGCCGGTCGGCGGCGACGAAGTCCACGCCCGCTTGCTCCGCGTGCTCGACGATCGAGCGGAGAACGCCAGCCAGACGATCGTCGATCTCCCAGTAGTGCGTCGCCAGACAGAAATCCCCACCGAACTGCCGCGCCTCATCGAAGGCCGCCACGAGCTCGGCGGCAGTCGTGCCTGGCTTCAAAAGTTGACATCCGAACTCTGCGTGGTTCTTGTAGCGCAGCGAGCGCGGGTAAATCAAGCGCTCGGTACGGCCGCGGCCCGTCTTGCGACGATAGCGCTGCAGCGTCAGGTAGTTCATCACGGCGTGAATGCTCAGGGGCTTGCGGTCCGGCCGGAATGAGTTGAAGACGCCGAGCACATCCAGGCCAACGTCGTCCATCGCCGCCAGCCCGCTTCGAGACAGGGCGTTGTGCGGCGGAACGAACGTCCGAATCGGCCGCCCGAGCAGCGCTTCGAGATAGCCGCGCCCCCGGCGGGCGCGTCCCACCAGGTCTGGGGCGGCCTGGAACTCGTAGCCGGCGGAGTAGTTCTTGTGGCTATAGCCGTGGAGCATCGGCGACACCCGGCCGCTGGCACAGGCTGCGCGCAGGAAGGCGACCAGCTCTCCGTTGTCCGCGAGCGGGAACTCATCGTCGCCATCCCAGCAGGCTTCCGGAATGCCCTTTGAACGAGTGCTGGCGTGGACAGGCACGATGGCCAGGGAGACCGGGACTCGGTCCCAGTACGCTCGATAGACCCGCTCCAACTGCTCCGGCCGCGTGAAGTAACAGGTATCGTCGTCCCGAATGGCAAACTTCACAGCGGCACGACGTTGTCCAGCCCGCGGCCTGCCAGGATGTTCATCGAGTCGAGCACCAGGCGAGACTTACGCGCCAGCGCATCGAGGTCCGGCCCGCTGTGGGGCACGAGCAGCACGACGGCGTCGGCAGCGGTGATGACCTCGTCTGACAGCTCGACCGAGCGAAGCTTGCGACGGCCGGCGTTGACCTCGGGGAAAAATGGGTCCCAGTAGCTGGCGTCGGCGCCTTGCCACAGAAGCTCTTCCAGCACCGAGAGGGCTGCCGATTCGCGCAGGTCGGCGACGTTCGCCTTATACGTGACCCCGATGCAGAGCACACGCGCGTTACGTAGTGTCTTTCCGCGTTCGCCAAGCAGCCTGCCGAGCTTCTGGACGACGAAGCGCGGCTGCTCGGCATTGATTCGGCCGGCCGTCTCGACAAGGCCGGAGTTCAGCCCATGCTCGCGAGCCACGGCCTCCAGGTAGAACGGGACGACCGGGATGCAATGCCCCCCCACGCCAGGGCCCGGGGAGTGCTTCAGGAACGCGAACGGCTTGCTGTTCGCGGCGTCGAGCACCTCCCAGATCGGGATTCCCAACCGATCGCACATAACGGCCATCTCATTGACAAAGCTGATATTGATGAAGCGGAACGTGTTCTCGACGAGCTTGGCCATTTCGGCCACTTCGGGCGCGCTGCACGGCACCACCGTGTCGCAGATGGCGCGGTAGAGAGAAGTCGCGAGCTTCGTACAACTGGAAGTCAGGCCGCCAACAAGCTTGGGTGTGTTCTTCACGTTGAACGTCGGGTTGCCGGGATCGATCCGCTCGGGGCAGAAGGCGACGAAGAAGTCCCCACCCACGATGAGCTCCGCCTGGCCGAGGGCGGGCAGCAGCACTGTGCGGGTTGTACCGGGCGCGACCGTTGACTGAAGGATGATCAGCATCCCCGGATGGAGGAATTCGCCAATCGAGCGTCCAGCCGCTTCGACGAAGCGGAGGTCCGGCGACTTCGCTGGGGTCAGGGGGGTAGGCACACAGATCAGAGCGACATCCGTCCCGGCCAGCAGGGAGAAATCCGTGCTGGCGGTCAGGCGCTCGTCACGTACGAGTCGCTCTATCGCGACATCCCCCACGTCCGTGACCGGGCTCTGACCGGAGGCCACAGCTTGGACCCGAGCGACGTCCACGTCGAGCCCGATGACCGGAAACCCACTCTCCGCAAGCGCGACTGCCATCGGCAGACCAGCGTACCCGAGGCCCAGGACCGCGACGCGAGCCGTCCGGGCCGCAAGGCGACTCTCCAGGACGGCGCTGATCCGTTCCTGTGGCATGACCATCCAGCATTCCTCCCGTGCAGGCCCGGCACGACGATACGCGCCTCCCTGGTCCAGCACGTGCCAAGTGTAATCCAGGCTGTTCCGAGCCTCCAAGCGACCCGGCAAGTACCCCAAATCGGGTACGTCATATCCCGACGCCTGCGGACGTAATGCAAAATGAATGAAGGTAGGATTTCGATTGCGTCACAGAATTTTCATGAGCACAGATGAGAACCTCAGTCCTGGCGAACGGCCCATCATGTCGTGGTCGACCAACTGAGGTCACGTGGGCCAGCCGCGCAGCACGCGGACGATCTGTCCGAGATAGGTTGTGAGGACGATCAGCATGGCGAGCAGGGTCAGCAGCCCCAGCAGCAGGATCCGGAGGTACGGCCCCCAGTCGGGGGAGCGCCACAGCACGAGCAGTGTCCAGATGGCTGAGGAACGTGGAGGCATGCCCGTGAATCGTAGCATCACGGCATCCAGTCGCGATGCTCGCGCGCCCGAGGGGCCACGCTCACTCGTACGGTGCATCCCCCCTGCAGCGCGACGTTCGCGCGACGGTTGCGACGCATGAAATTCCAGTGGGATACTGAGGGTTTCTGGCGGGCCCGCTTCTGTGTCCATCCCGTTACTAGTAAGCGGAGGGATCACAGTGGTGGCTGATCCGGAGTACGGTGCCGAACGCCAACGGAGGACCCGTCTTTCCAGCATCGGACGGCCGACTGCATCAGAGGTCTCCGCCGAGACGTCAAGACGACTGAGAGGGACTGGGGACATCGAGTCGACGGAACGTGAGCCTGACCAGTTTCGGAGCGACGAGTTCATCCGCTTGGTGATGCCCATCGTCGAGGCGAGCGTCAGGTCAGAGGTGCAGCGCCGGCTCGCGCGGCGCCTCGATCACGCTGACCAGCGACCACCCTCCAGGCCGGAGATCGAGCTGATCGCGGCCCCCGTTTTTTCCGAGGCCGTCGAAGCGACGATCGCCCGGCTGCTGGAACGCCGGAACGGCCATCCAGCCTCCGCGGACGAAGAGAGCACCACCGCCGCGTCCAACCTCCTCGCTGAGCACGGATGGGAGCCTGTCGGCGAGCGAGGGACACCGACCAACGGCGAGATGAGCGGCGGTGATCCGCAACCGTGCGAAGCACCGGTCGATCTCGGCACTCCCTGGTCCAGCACGGCGTTCTACGATGATCTGTGTGTCGACTCGATCGACTCGCCCGAGCCAACCTCGGTTGAGGCGGCCATTGTGCGCACACCGGCCCTGGTTGGCGCATCCGCTTCGGGCCTCTCGGACCAATCGTTCCCGTTCAGCTTGCCCCAGTGCGACATGGCCAACCATCTGCCGTCGATGCCTCCAGCCTCCATCGCCGGACCGGGACTGCCGCCCGCAACGAGGGAGCCGTTGGAGAGAGCTGGAATGCTCATCGCGACGAGTCCCACACCGGAGCCGGGACGACACCGGACGCCGGGCGCGGCGTCAGCTCAGCAGATCGCCTCAACCCTTCTCCAACTGACGCGGGAGCTCCACGGCAGCAACCCGGCGGCGCGCCCGCCAGGGTTGCTCCCGACCGTTGCCTCGAGCGCCTCGAGGTTCCCCGCGGAACGAGGTACGGAGCACGGTACGCCTTCCCCGAACGCCACGCCAGCGCCGTCGCAGCCTGCCGGCGGACCGACTCAAGGCCAGGCCATGGCAAGTCCGCCACCGGGGCGCCCGTCTGCGCGCCCGACCGTCTGGACGCCACGCCCACTTCGTCGTCCCTTGTTCCCGCTGACGCCGCCGGCGCTCGCTCCTGGCCAGCCACCGGGACTGCCGTCGGAGCCAGCCGTCACGGAGCGGTTGCCGCTTCCGTCCGCTGAGCGTCCTGCCGCGTCGCCCCTCCTGCCGCCACCGCCGACTCCGCCTGCTGCGCCAGCAGTGGTGCCTGCGCCAGAGCCGGCGGCGCCTGAGGTGCCCTCGGCTCGCGATTGGGAAGCGCCTACGGTCAAGCTGCCAGCGGCGCGCCCCGAGGAGGCCGTGACCTCGCCGATCGTTGCGCCGGCCAATCCGAACGCCGAGACGGTCCGCTGGGACCCCGGCCAGACGCCATCCGCTGTTGTGGGGGAGGAACGACCTCCGGCACGGCGGATTCAGCTCGAGACACGCTTCACGGATGCTCCACCGTCCGATTTCGACAGCGGTTTCCTGGGGGAGGGGGAAACGTACGAAGTGCTGATCTCGCCGTTCACGAAGTTCAGCCTGGTGGGGGCGTTCACTCGGGCCGTCGCGGCGATCCCCGGCGTGCGTCGAGCGCAGACGCGCCAGTTCTTCAAGGGCACACTACACCTGAAGATTCTGTACGACGGGGACGTGCCGCTCGTGGCGCGTTTGACCGAGTTGAGCTACTTCCAGCCGCGCATCGCGGCGACGAACGGCAATCGTGTGGAAGTACGCGTGGCTCCGATTGACGTGCCCGGCGGTCAGGCAGACCGCCGAGACGGATGAGCTCCCTGCCGCCGGCGAACCGCCCGGCCTCCGAGGGGTTCCTCGCGGTCGGCGTGATGCTGGCCGTGGTGCTGATGTTCGTGGGCATCTGGCTGGTGCTGTTCATGGCAACCTTCGTGGGCTACCTGACCATCCCGGTCATCCTGTTGTTCGTGTTCCTGCTGCTGTGGGCTGGATTCGACAAGATCCAACGCCGCTCGCGCCGAACGCCAGCGGCGAGAGAGCCAGAACCTGACGCGTCATGATTCGGTTCATCGATCGATTCCGTCGACCTTCCTCAAACGCGCCCGCCGCCGAAGTCCTGACCCCTCCTGGAGGGGTGGTCGTCGGCGAAGAAAGCATCGACCGTCGTCTGCTGGCGCAGTTCCCGGAGTCCTTCTGGCGCGCTCAGATGGTGGCGCCGCTCGGCCGGGAAGGCCACGTCGTCTTCGTCGCGAGTGCCTCTGAGTTCCCTGGCCCGGCGATTGAGGCGATCGCACGCGGCACCGGCTGCCACGTGGAGCTGGTCCTCGCCCCGCCGGAGGAAGTGACCCGCCGCCTGGACGCCGCCTACGGCGCCACGCGTCCCAGCACGGAGCTGTGGGACAGCATCGGTGAGCTCGCGCAATCGCTCGGGGTGATTGCGCGCCCGCCAGCCCTGCCATCTGACTTCGACGCGCCGATGACGGTGGACGGACTGGCCGGGCTTTTGAAGATCCCGGTCGACACGGCCATCGAGCTGCTGGCGCTGTGGGCGTATCTGCCGCGCGTGAATCTCGAGCGATACACGGCGCGCCCGGCCCTGGCGCGGCTCCTGCCGCCCGAGGTTGCCCACGCGCTCGGAGTTCTACCGGTCTTCCGGTCCGGCAGGGTGCTGGTCGTCGCGATCGGTCGACTGCCAGAGCCGGGGCTCCGAGCCCGGCTGGCGCAGGTCACCGGGATGGACCCCTTCCTTGTCATCGCTTCGCCGGCCTTGCTGAGCCAGCGACTCGAGGCAGCCTATCCACCCGGGCCCCAGGAGCGGCCCCAGCGAGTGCAAGTCGAGTTGACGGACCTGGTCGAGTCCGGAGCGTTGACGCCCGGCGAGGCCCAGGCGACCCGGCTGGTCGCGCTGCGGACGGGCGAACGGGCGGTGGAGGTTGCGGAGCGGCTCGGCTATGTGGACGAGGTTCGCCTCCTCAGGGCGCTCGCCCGGCGGCTCCGCACGCAGCTCGTGGACCTGGCGGATGTGTCTCCGACGCACGACGTGCTCAATGTCATTCCGCGGACCATTGCCCGCCGCCTGGGCTGCGTGGCCCTGGGCTGGCGCGGCGGCGCTCTGGTTGTGGCGATGACCGATCCGTCCGATCGCGCGGCTGAGCAGACGATCGAGGAGCTGGCCGGCCGGCCGGTCCGCCGGCGTCTGTGCTCTGCGCGCCAGTTGGAGGAAGCGATCGACATCTGGTACGGGCCGGATGAGGTGGTCGTGCCAGGCGGCGCCGCGCCGGCACTGGAGGACTGTCTCGTCCTGACCGGCGCCCTCAGCTCGCAGCAGCTCAACCAGGTCCGACAGATGGCCGAGCGTGAGGACCTGCCGGTTGCCGAGCTGCTGCCGCGCGTTGGAGCGGTGCTTTCGGAAGCCTGGGCCGAGGCCCTCGGTCTGTCCTCGGCCGTGCCGGCGGTGAGACTGGAAGAGTACGCGCCCTCGCCGCGAGCCCTCGAGCGGCTGCCGATCGAGACGGCCACCAGCCTTGGACTGCTGCCACTGCGAGTTCACGGCCCGGTCTTGCTGGTGGCCACGGTGGACCCGACAGATTCAGATCGCCTCATGTCGGCGGCTCGAGCAACCGGACTGGCGGTCCGGCCGGTGGTGGTTACACTGGCGGCCCTGGCCGCCGCCCAGCGACGATCGAGTGAGCCGCCGGAGGAGGTCGCCGTCGAGAGCCGCCATTTCGGCGTGTTCCTGGTCCAGAGCGGTCACCTGAACCAGGATCAGCTCGCCGAAGTGCTGCGCGACATGACCGCCAGCGGTCGCCCGATTGACACGTCGATCAACTTCCTCGGATTGATGGGCTTTGAGGCGATCGCCGACGCACTCGCTGAGTTCTTTGGCACCAGCCGAGTAGAGCTTTCGCCGAGAGAGGTCAGCCAGGATGTCATCGACCCCCTCGGCTATCGCGTGCAACGCCGCCGCTGGGTTGATCCGGAGATCCAGCCTGACATCGCGCGCCAGATTTCCGAGGCGCGAGCGCTCGAGCTTGGCATTCTTCCTGTGCGGCGTCAGCCCGAAGGGGTTGTCGTCGCCGCGGCGGCGCCGCCTACCGCCGACGCCCGCGCTCTGCTCGAGCAGGCGCTGGGAGCGAACATCCTGTACGGCGCGGCCGTGCGACGCGACCTGCTTGCCGCCGTGCGGCGTATCTACCGGCACCGCACACTGGGCGAGAGGCTGCTTGAATCCGGCGTCATCACGAGCGCCGAACTTGACCGTGCCATCGCAATGCACGAGGCGACGGGCGTCCGGCTTGGCCAGGCTCTCGTGAGCATGGGCCTGGTCTCTGACGAGCAGCTCGCCCTGTTCCTTGCCGACCAGCAAGGGATTCCCTTCTTCGATCTAACGAACGTCGAGATCGATCCGGCCGTCGCCCGGATGATTCCCGAGGAGCAGGAGCGCCGCGAGCGGCTGCTGCCGATCATGGCCGACAGTCAGGGTGTCACCGTGGCCGTGGACGACCCGATCGGCGTGGATGAGGAGCAGCTCGAGCGGCTGCTTGGCACGCCGGTCAGCCTCGTCCTGACGACGCAGCACGACCTGGACGACGCGCTCGACAGCATTTACCGCATGGAGTACCTGGAGGCCTCCGCTTTCGCGCTGATGCAGCGCACGCCGGAGCTCTCCGCTTCACGCGTGCTGAGTCGAGGTCAGAAGGTCTTCTTCCTGGCGTTCCTGGTGCTCTCTGGCATCGCGATCGTCCTGAACCCGCTGGTCTACTTCGTGGTGCTCATCGGGTTCATGAACATCTTCTACGTCACATTCTCCGGCTACAAGTTCTACCTGGCCTACAAGGCGCTGACCCACACCCTCGAGATCGAGACGACACCCGATGAAGTGGCCGCGCTGGACGAGCGCGACCTGCCAGTCTACACGATCCTGATCCCGCTCTATCGCGAGACGGCGGTCCTGCCGCGGCTGATCAAGGCGATCCGGAGCCTGGACTACCCGAAGACCAAACTCGATGTAAGGCTGCTGCTGGAAGAGGACGATGTCGACACGATCGAGGCGGCACGGCGGGCAGATCTGCCGGCCCACTTCAGCCTGGTCGTCGTCCCGCATGGCCTCCCGAAAGGCAAGCCGAAAGCCTGCAACTACGGTCTGATCTACGCCCGCGGCGAATACGTCGTCATCTACGACGCCGAGGATCTGCCTGAGCCGGACCAGCTCAAGCGTGTGCTGGTCGCCTACCGCAAGGCTGACCCGCGAGTGGCCTGTATCCAGAGCAAGCTGAACTACTTCAACCGCAATCAGAACCTGCTCACGCGCTGGTTCACCACCGAGTACTCGATGTGGTTCGACCTCTTCCTGCCAGGCCTGGACGCCTCGAACGCGCCCATTCCGCTGGGCGGGACGTCCAACCACTTCCGGACCGAGCAGCTCCGCGCGCTGGGCGCCTGGGACCCGTACAACGTCACCGAAGATGCGGACCTCGGGCTGCGGTTGTTCAAAGCGGGTGGCCGTACGGCCATCATCGACTCCACAACGTACGAAGAGGCGAACTCGGACCTCTACAACTGGATTCGCCAGCGGTCGCGCTGGGTCAAGGGCTACATCCAGACGTATCTCGTTCACATGCGGCATCCGGTGCGGCTCTGGAAGGATATCGGCCCCAGCGCGTTCTTCAGCTTCCAGATGGTCATCGCCGGGACGTTCTTCGGCTTCCTGGTGAATCCGCTGCTCTGGATCATGACGGCGGCCTGGTTCCTCACCAAGGCGCCGATCATCCAGGCGCTGTTCCCGACGCCGATCTTCTACATCGGCGCTGTGTCACTGTATTTCGGCAACTTCGCGTTTACCTATCTGAACGTGGCGGGCTGCCTTCGCCGCGAGTACTACGACATGGTGAAGTACGCCTTGCTGTCGCCGATCTACTGGTCGCTCATGAGCGTGGCTGCCTGGAAGGGCTTCTTGCAGCTCTTCTACGCCCCCTCGTACTGGGAGAAGACCGACCACGGCCTGTTTGAAGGCGATGTCAGCACGGCTCCCACGTCCTCACTCCGCGAGCAGGCTGAAGAATGAGCGCGGCGGCGACGGCCTATCAGCGGATTATTCCGCGACGTGACTCCAGCCGCGCGCTCAGCGGCAGCCTGTCAGACGACGGAAAGGTGTTCATCGTCGCGCTCGCTTTCTTCCTCGCGATGGTCTGGGTGACGGTGTTCCGGCTCAATATGTTCGTGACGGATGCGATGTCACGCACCGTGCACGCCTGGCAGGTGTTCTTCAGCTACGAGCCGAAACTCACGGCGATGGGCTTCATCTGGGCGCCGTTGCCGACCGTACTCCAGCTTCCGCTGGTCTTGCTCGCACCGCTGCGCGCGCTGGGCGTCTCTGGCAACCTCGTGACAGCCATCATGGCGGCCGGCACCGCGCTCGTCATCTGGAAGCTGACCGACCGCCTCGAGCTTTCTCGGACGTTCAAGATCGGCGCTACCGCGCTGTTCTGTCTGAACCCGATGGTCCTGTTCTACGGCTCGAACGGAATGTCTGAGATGACCTTCGTGTTCTTCACGATGCTGTCCGTGTACGAGCTGATCGTCTGGCGCCGCACCGGTGAGCTCGCTCCGCTCCTCCTCAGTGGGAGCGCGCTGGGAATGGCCCTGCTGGCGCGGTACGACACGGCGGTCCACGCCGTCCTGACGTTCGGGGTCGTCCTGTTCCTGGCTCAGGAGCTTCGGCCGTGCAAGACGGGCCGGGGGATTGCACTGGCCGTCGGCGTCGTCTCTCCGGTCGTCTTCACCGCGGGGCTCTGGATCTTGTTGAACGCCGTCATCATGGGCGATCCATTCCACTTCGCTCGCGGCGACTACAGCAACGCGGCACAGATCCCCTATCAGATGGCGTTGCTCACGAGTATCTCTCTGCTGAGCGGGAACCCCACCGCGATCGTCGTGTTCATCGCTCAGCAAGTGAGTGTGCTGTACCCAGCGTTCACCCTCGCGCTGGTGGCGTTGCTCTGGGATTACGTCAAGCATCGCGAGCGGCTCTCGTTGGGCATCGTGGCCCTGGCGCTGTCGTTCCCCGCATTCCAGGCCGTCAACTTTCTGTTCGGCCAGAGCGCGGCGTTCCTGCGGTACTTCATTCTGGCCATTCCGTACGGCTTCTTCCTGGTGGCGTTGGCGGTCTCGCGGGCGCCTGCGTGGCGGCGGACTGTGGCAACGGCGCTCGGCCTGGTTGTGCTGGGAGCCTCAAACGTCTCGACCGGCTACGCCATGGCCCAGGCGCCGGAGTGGGGCCAGTGGAACGACATCTACCTCCGCGCGCTGCTCACCCAGCGGCCGGAGGACACCTGGAAGGACGAGCGTGAGATCGCGCGGTTCCTGATGGCCAACACCACCGGACGAGAGGTCCTGCTCGATGACTTCCAGGGGTACCGCGTGATCTTCTTCAGCGGCGACCCGAAGCGATTCATAGCAAACGCGGATCGCGACTTCGCGGACGCGATCAACCAGCCACAGTCCCACGCGCGGTGGGTCCTGGCGAGCAGCACGCGTCTGGAGGGTGTGTTGAACGCGATCAATCGACGGTATCCGACGCTCTACGAACGGGGGGCACCCTGGGCAGAGCTGGTCCGCGAGTGGCCAGACGTGGGCTGGCGACTCTATCGCATCAAGGAGGTCGAGCGTGCGGCTGGATAGGCTCGCCGGTGTCTGTCGCCTGGTATCGATAGCCCTGCTCGCGTTGACGATCGGCTCGATAGCCGTGCCGGCGCCTGCGAGGGCCCAGTCCTCACCGTCGCTGATTGGGGACCACTATCCTCGGGCCGACAACGCGCCCAAGACGGACATTAGCTTCAGAGGACTGGGGTTCAACGACACGCTCCTCGTCGGGCTGCGCTCCACGCTCGACGTCTTCATCCCCGGCAGCGGCGATCTGACGCTGACCGACAACAACTACATCGACGTCGTCTTCTCGCACTCCGAGGTGCTCGACCGTCTGTCCACGATCAACGTTCGCTGGAATGACCTGCACCTGCGCAGCGAATTCCTCACACCGGACAACATCGGCCGCACGACCCTCCGGATCCCCCTGCCGGCCGACCGGGTTGACCCGGAGATCAACCGGCTATCGATCATCGCGTACATGCGGATGGGCGACGAGCCCTGTCCGGATCCCGACAATCCGGCCCTCAACACAACCATCTACGGCGACACGAACGTTCACTATACGTACGGCGGGCCGCGCGCGGTCAGCCTGCAGCCCGACCTCTCTCGTTTTCCCTGGCCGTTCTTGCGCCTGACGCACCCGCGGCCGAGCGCGGTCAGCTTCATCGTGCCGGCAGAGAGCCCCGCGGCCGATCTGACAGCCGCCGCTCGCCTCTCCGCTCAGTTCGGCCAGTTGGCTGGTGGCAAGCCGTTCTTCACCAGCCTGGAGCGTGACGGCGCGGTATCCAACGACATCCTGCAGAATCAGGATCTGGTGCTGATCGGCAAGCCGAGCGATCATCGGATGATTCAGAACCTGGCCGCGACCACCAGGCTGCCGCTGCCGCTGAATCCGAGCGGACAGTTCGTCGGCCCCGGCAACCAGCCCGTCCCGGCGGACAACGGCGTGATTCAGGAAGTCGTCTCACCCTGGAACCCTGCTCGGAGGGTGCTGGTGGTCTCCGGCGCCTCTCAGGAGGCGCTCGACCGGGCGACCGGGGTGCTGACCAGCCGCACGTTCAACAAGTCGCTCAGCGGCCAGTACACGATTGTCTCCGAGGCGCAGGCCAAGACACCGAAGCTACCGGGCAGCGAAGATCGGGCTGCTGGCGTCTACCTGCTCAGCTTCGAGGATCTCGGCCACAAGGAGCCTGAGGTCGTCTCGGGTGCGGGCAGCCAGCGCATCGTCATCCCGTTCGACTCCTCCCCGCCGGGGCGACGCGCGAGCTACACGCTCAACTTGATCCTGAGCCACTCGCCAATCCTGGACATCAATCGCTCAAACGTGCGGGTCGTGGTGAACGCCATCCCTGTCTCGAGCATCAACCTGGATAAGACGAACATCGACCGCACGGCTGTGCGCGTGGACATTCCGTCCGTCGTCCTGCGGCCAGGACCGAACACGCTGGAATTGGTGTTCTCCCTGCGTGTAGAGAACTACGACAACTTCTGTCCCGCGGTGCCCTCAGAGAAGGCCTGGGCGGCCGTGGACCCGGCCTCACAGCTCCAACTACCGCCAGACCAGCCAAACACCCGCTTCCATCTGGGCCAGTTCCCTTACCCATTTGTGCGGAGCGGCGACGCGAGCACCACCTTGCTCCTGATGTCGCCAAAACCGGAGGAGCGGCGCGGCTCGCTCGACCTGGCGGTCATCCTCGGGCGAGCGATGCGCTCCGATCCGACGATGCTCAAGGCCGCGATCGGCGGGCAGGCGAGCCGAGAGGACCTCTCGGCTTCGGACATCATTGTCCACGGCCTGCCGACCTCCGGACGCGAGTTCGAAGACATCGCCTCTAAGCTGCCCATTCGCCTGCTGAACCAGGGCGGGAGATCGATCGTCGCTGATGTCGGCACGCTGGCCGTTCGCGACGACGCCAGGCTTGGGATCATCCAGGTCAAGCAGTCGCCCTACAGCAGCGAGCGCGGCCTCCTGATGGTCTCCGGCACGGACATCGATGGACTCGGCTGGGCTACCGAGGCGATGAGCACCGTCGGTCTGGCCGGGAATGTGGTGACCGTAACGCCGAACCCGGTGACCGGCATCGGCCAGGACCCGCTGCGTAAGACGTCCTACACGATTGAAGGCGAACCGACAAAGCCGGTCGTCCAGGAGGCTGCCTCACGCGGGCCATCCCTCGCGATGGTCCTGGCCGTTGCCGTCGCGGCCCTGATTGCGACCGTCATCGGCGTGCTGTTGTTCTTCACCTGGCGGTCCAACGCTCGCAACCGAGTCTCCTCTGGGACGGTGGACCTATGATGAACTACCTGACCACTAACGTATCGCCGATCCGACTGTTGACGGCGCTGGCGGCGGCCTGGCTGATCATCGCCGCGCTCGTCCTGGCGGCCCGTGATAACACAGAGGCGATGTACCTCAGCTTCGCCCTCCTGGCGCTGGTCGCAACCGTCGGCCTGGCCCAGTTGGTTCCGTGGCTGGCGGTTGTGCTCGGTGTGCTGGCGGGAGCGGCGTACACCGCCATCCCCTTCCTGCTGCCGCGCACCGAGCTGAACCCCCCCGGCTTCTCGCCCGTCGGCCTGATCCTGTTCATCCTGGTGGGGATCCTGGCTGAGCTGACCGGCCGCCAGTTAGTTGCTACGGA
>JADZDV010000077.1 GCA_020850915.1 Chloroflexota bacterium
AAGGGGGAAGGGTGAAGGGGGAAGGGTGAAGGGGGAAGGGTAATCGGGTGGCTGGTGAGGAGTTGCTAGCCACCAACCACCAACCACCAGCCACCAACCACCAGTTCGTCACCCGCGGCGGACTGGCGTCAGACGCCCGGCGGCGCTGTCCAGGCCCAGGCCTGGGGGAGGTGAGGAAGCATGGTCGAGCGATCGGTTGAACTCAGCGAGACCCGGCAGCGACTGGACGGATCGTGGACGGCGTGGCGGCTCGGCCGCTCGCTGCTCCCCATCATCTCGCTCGCGCTGGCGGGCGCTGTGCTCGCGAGCTGCGCGCCGAGTCCGGGTCCCAGCGCACCCGCCAAGCCGGCGGCTCCGGCGGCGCCCGCCGCGCCGGCAGCCGCTGACACGTCCGCAAGCGGGGCCAAGCCGGCGGCTCCCCCTGCTCCGGCGGCTCCGGCGGCGTCCGGCCAGTCGGCGCCGGCCAAGGCCGCGCCACAGGGCAGCATCACGATCGTCGTGCCGGACGAGCCGAAGACGCTCGGGAGCTGGGAGGGTTACAACACCGCCGGGATGGTCGTCATCCGCAACGTGGATGAAGCGCTCCTGAACCGCGATCCGAAGACGAACCAGTTGGTGAGCGAGCTGGCGACGAAATGGGAGCAGACCAACCCGACGACCTGGCGTTTCACCCTGCGCGAGGGCGTGAAGTTCCACGACGGCTCGCCCTTCAACGCCGAAGCGGCCGCGTTCGGGATCAACTACTCGTTCAGCAAACAGAACAGCTTCGACATTCGCGCCTTCATGGGGCCGGACATCAATGCCAAGGCGGCGGGTGAGTACCTCCTGGACGTGGAGACGGCCTCGCCAGACCCGATCCTACCGAGCCGCCTGTACTTCGCCCCGATCCCCTCGATGAAGGCGATCAAGGAGCACCCGGAGGAGTACCCGCTCAAGCCAGTTGGGACGGGGCCGTACAAGTTCGTCGAGTGGCGGAAGGGCCAGTACGTCAAGCTCACCGCCAACCCGGACTGGTGGGGCAATTCGTCCCCTGACGCGCGCGGCGCCGTCACCATCAAGGACGCCACCTTCGCCGTCCGCGCCGAGCGGGAGGTGCGCACGGCGATGATCAAAGCTGGCGAAGCGGACATCGCCCGCTGGATCACCGGCGATCAGTGCAAGACGGTGCCACAGTGCGTGCATGGCCCCAGCGGCCAGACGATCTTCCTGCGGCCGGACACGATGAACCCGGTGCTCGGGGACAGGCGCGTCCGCCAGGCGATCGCCCTGGCGGTCGACAAGAAGGCGCTCATCGACGATATCATGGGCGGCGGCTCGCTCGAGGGGCAGATCATCGGCCCGAGCGTGTTCGGGTTCAACCCGCGGATCCAGGTGTATGCCTACGACCTCAATCAGGCCAAGCAGCTCCTCGCCCAGGCCAAGGCGGCCGGGGTCAAGGTGGACGCGCCGCTGACGATCTCCGCTCGCCGCGCCTCGTACGTGCGCATCGAAGAGGCGGCCGAGGCGACGACCGAGATGCTGAAGCAGGCCGGGCTGACCGGCGCGAAGACCCAGATCATGGAGGCGGCCGCTTTCAGCGACATCTGGACGTCCAAGCGGCCGATCTCACCCGACCGCGCGAACATCGGCCTGAACGCCCACAGCAATGAGCTGATGGACGCCGCCGCGACGGTAGGCGCCTACTTCACCTGTGAGGGACGCAACTCCACCTACTGCGACCCTGCCGTGGACAAGATGCAGCAGGACGCCTCGGTGCTCTCAGGACCCGAGCGGGAGAAGGCGTACCAGAACATCCTGAAGTCTGTCTACGACGACTACGCCGTCATTCCGGTCGGCCACCCGGACCTGTTCTTCGGGATGACCGGTCGAGTGGACTGGAAAGACCGCCTGGACGGCTTCATCCTCCTCAAGGAGATGAAGCTCAAGGGCTGAGAAGGACGGGCGAGAAGGACAGGCTCGCGGCTTTGCGAGAGGTCAGGGCCTCAGCTTCGAGCGGCTGCCGCGGAGGGGACTGCTCCCTTCGCTTCGAGGACTTTGGCCTTGAACTCGTCCACCGTCAGCACCCAGGCGAACGAGCGGGACATCAGCTCCAGCGCCATCCAATGGTGGTCCTTGCCCCGCATGCTGGCGACGCAGTCCGAGATGACAACGGCCTGTTTGCCGCGGTTCGCCGCGCTAAAGGTCGTCGTGTAGACGCAGGTATCGGTGTTGATGCCGGTCAGCACGACCGTGTCCGCCTTGAAGACCCTCTCGACCAGCCGCTCGAGGTCGGTCCCCAGGAAGGAGTCGCCCACCCGTTTCGTGTCAACGTGGACGTCCCCGGGCTCCACCAGCACCGCCGGTACCTCCCAGTTCGGCGTGTCCTCCACGCGGTCCGGCCGCTTGCGGACGCCCGCATAGGGGCTCTGCGACAGGTTGTGCCTCGTGCCGGTCGCCAGGAAGGCAGGCGGATCGTAGGTCGTGGCCACCTCCACACATCGCCGCTTGACGTAGGTGTGAATGACCGGGATGCCCTCGGCGCGAGCGAAGTCCAGCAGCTCCTTCGCATGGCTGATGACCCGCTCTGCCTCGTCCGGGGCGACTGGCGCCTGGGCGATCTCCATGTCGAGATACTCGCGCTGCATGTCCACGGTCAGCACGACCGCGCGCCGCGGATCGATCTCGAGTAGCCCCTTCATCGAGCGCTTGTACGCCTCGCGATCCTGAATGTCCACCGGTGGGATCAT
>JADZDV010000078.1 GCA_020850915.1 Chloroflexota bacterium
CCCGCGCGACTATCCCGCCTGCGAGGGGATCATGCGGCTGGTCTACGGCGATCAGCTCCCGCCCACGACCGCGGTGCGAGTGGACGAGTACGGCAACCGCGCCTTCATCGTGGAGGTGGAGCTGACGGTGGCGATGCCCGGCCAGGTTGGGGCCGAGCATATCACGGAGAGCGCCGTTCCCACGCTGGGACCCGGCTACCCGATCGGCGTACGGGCCGAGCCGTTCTTGTTCCTGTCCGGCCTGCACCCACTCCGGGCGGACGGCAGTTTGGTGGACGAGGGAGATGGCGGGGTGTCGCGGCTGGCCGAGCGCCAGGCGGAGCAGATCTACGCCAACCTTGGCACGATCCTGGGCGAGCAGGGCGCCGGCCTGGACGCCACCGTGCGGCAGGTGATCTACGTGGCGGACCGCGGCCTGATCCCGGTGGTCGAGCGGGTGGCCGCGGCAGCCTTCGGCGAGAGCCCGCCGGCGACGACCTTCGTGCCGCTGCCAGGCCTCTGGCCGAGCCCGACGCTCGTCCAGGTGGACGCCACGGCGACGATCTAACGTCGATCGGAGCGCAGACCAGCCGGCGCGGCCCTCCCGTCGGCCGCGCCGGCTGGATCATCGATCGGACCTACTGGAACTTCTTCCCGGTCGCCTCCTCCCAGAAGCTCGTGTCGATGTACTTGTTCGGATCGGGCGCGGGCGGCTGGATCACGTTGGCCTGGATCATGACGTCGATGGCCGCCTTCATTCCCGCCAGGTCGATCTTGACGTCTGGTGGGAGCGCCTTCTTCTCCTGCACGTAGATCTCGAACCCTCGCTGGGCGTACTCCGCCGGGTACTTCCCGTAGTCAACCATGATCTTGATCGCCTCCGCGCGGTTGGCCGGGTCCGAGTACCACTGGCCAGCCCGCGTCAGAGCCCGCAGGAAGCGAACAACTACGTCGCGGTTCTGGGCGGCCCAGTTCGCGTTCACGATGATCGTCTCGAACTGGTAGTTCTTGATCACTTCGTCGACCGTCGCGAGCTCACGGTAGCCCTTGGCGAGCAGCATCAGCGTCTGGGGTGGCGTCAGGATCGTGCCGGCGACCGCCTTGGCCTCCATCGAGGCAAACCGCTCCGGACTAGAGCCGGTCACGATCACGTCGAAGTCCTGGCCGGGTTTCAGGTTGAACTTCTTCTCGGCGATGGCGCGCAGGAACGGGAACTCGCCGCTGGTGAGGCTGCTGGCTCCGATGACCTTGCCCCGCAGGTCATCCCCGGAACGGACATCGGGCTGGACCATCAGCGAGTACGGGGCGAGGTAGGTGATGGCGCCGATCATCTTGATCGGCGCGTTCTGGTTCATCGCGATGATGACCGCGTCCGTGGTGGCCGTCCCGATCTGGACGCCGCCCACAACGGCCTGGATAGAGTTGGCCGAGCTGCGGGTGAGCGGCGGGTCGCCAATGTCAATCCCCTCGGCGGTGAAGAAGCCCTTGGCCCGGGCCACGTAGACCGCCAGGTAGTTCGGCTGATCGGTGACCTGGACAAAATCAACCTTGGACAGCGGCCGGCTCGCCGCGGGCGCCGCCGGCGCGGCGGCGGCGGGGCTCGCCGCGGGACTCGCCGCCGGGCTGGCAGCGGCGGCAGCGGCCGGACTTGCCGCCGGTTGAGCCGCGGGGCTGGCGGCTGGCGGAGCGGCCGGAGTTGTGGGCGCGGCCGCGGCGGGTTTGGACTCTGCCGGTTTCGACTCCGCCGGTTTGGCGGGCGCCGCTGTCGGGCTGGGCGCGGCTGGCGCGCAGGCCGCGAGGGCCAGGAGCACGACGGTCACATAGGCGAAGGTCTTCCGCGACATTGCATTGCCTCCCTGGGTTGTCTGGGTCCAGCCTGACATGGATGGACCGGTCAGGCGCGGACGGCGACGGTCTCCACCTCGAACAACAGGCCGGGATAGGGGCCGATGTCGTCGCATGACAGCACCGTCGTTGGTGGGAGCTGCCCTTCGTACAGCTTGAGCGCCACGCTCTCCAGGGCCGGGTACTGGGTGGCGTCTCGCATCAGCACGGTCTGCTGGACCACCCGCGTCAGCCCAGATCCCGCGCCGCGGAGCATCTCGTCAATTGCCCGGTAGGTGTACCAGGCCTGGGCGATGAGCGTCTCGTTGGCGTCGAAGCGCCCCGTACCGAGCAGCCGCCCTTCATCACCAAGCTCTGCGAACGACCGGACCGGGCCGTGAAAGCTCTTGTCCATCGCAACGAAGCCTGTGGTGAAGGCGAACGGCCCGGCACCGATGGTCATCGGAAGAAAGGCCATGTCGATGCCTGTGTCCAGGACCGGCTCCTTCTTCCACTCGCCTGGCAGCAGGGCGGTGGCATCGCTCACGATCACCACCTCTCGGTCTCCATTGACGGCCGGGACCGTCACGCTGGTGCTGGTGGGCGCTGCCTGCTTGCCGGTGACGAGCTGGGAGCGGTACTCCATGCTGGCGATGCCCCACTCCGCCATGCCGGTCGTGCTGAGGAAGTTCTGGCGCACCAGATCGTCCAGCGATCCGCCCTGGCTCTCCAGCACGCGCTGCATGTGAGAGAAGAAGCCGGCGATCTGTGCTTTGAGGGCCTGTTCGGCGACGTCGGAGTGGTAGCAGCGCGTGGCCAGGATGCCCCGTGCAGCCTCGTCCAGCTCGCCCAGCCGCGTCAGCGCCCGGCCGGTTCGTGGGTCGAGGCCCAGGATGCCCGAAAAGAACAGCATCTGCCCCGCCCGCACGGCCTGCGGGTACGGCCGGGTCAGCAGCTCCAGGTCCGGCAGGCTGATCGCCTCCTGCTGGATGCCGCCCGCCTCAGGCACCAGCGCGATGACTTCGACCTCGATCCGCAGCTCCTGAGCGCTGCCGCTGGACGAGACGCAGCTGATGGTGGTAGCGGGCTTGTCACCGGGAAAGAAGTCGAGCATCGTCGACTCCATCGGTGCAATGTCCTGTGGCGTCTTCAGGTAGATCCGTTGCCTGAGGATGCGCTCGAGCGACGAGCCCTGTGAGGCGAGGATACGAGACAGGTTGCTGTAGACGGTCCAGGTCTGAGCTTTGATTGGGCCTTCGCGCCCGTCCCGGTGCTCGAAGCCGGTGACGAGCTTCTCCTGCGCATCCGCCGGGAGCTCCCACAGCTCGCGAACCATCGCGCCCGTCTCGAGGTCACGCGGAACCTGCGCCGAGAGGAACAGGAACTGGCCGACTCGGCAGCCCGTTGGCGCAACAGGAAGTCGCTGGAGCTCAGGCGGATACCAGAAATCCTCTCGAACCATGACGATCGCACCTCCTCGTGGTACAACGTCGGGCAGCGCTGCCCGGCAAGACGCGCTGAGACGCAGACAGGATGCCGCAGCTTAGTGCAGGCGAGAAGCGCTCGTCAACCAATTTCGGCCGCACCCCCCACCACCGGGCGACTTGACACCATGCTGTGTTTGTGGAACACTCTGGCCGCGATGCTCGAACAAGCTCTGATAGACCCTGCCACTGCACGGACCGAGATGGAGTGAAGTGCCATGCGTACTACACGCGACTCATTGAGCCTACTGGCCGCCCGGAAGATCGACCGGCGTCGCGCCTTGCAACACCTGGTAGCTCTGGGACTCGCGCTGCCGGCGAGCAGCGCCCTGCTCGCAGCGTGCGCCCCGGCGGCTCCCGCGCCGACCGCCGCGCCAACCGCGGCCGCCGTTCCGACCGCCGCGCCGGTCGCCGCGCCGCCGACGACGGCTCCGGTCGCGGCGCCACCGACGGCGGCTCCGGCTGCTCCGGCAGCGCCGGCTGCGCCGGCTGCTCCGGCTGCCCAGCCAACCGCGGCCGCCGCCCAGGCCCCTGCCCTGCCGAGCACGGTCGTCGTCGGCATCGACCGCGACCTGTGGACCACGGACCCGCAGGGACACAACGTCATCCTGACCTACGGCATTCTGCGCCATCTGTACGACCCGCTGGTGGAGCGAGACGCCAAAGGCCAGATCCAGCCGCGTCTGGCCGAGACCTGGAAGCGTCTGGACGACACCCACTGGGAGTTCAAGCTCCGCAAGGGCATCAAGTTCCACAACGGCGAGCCGTTCACATCCGATTCGGTCAAA
Source organism: Chloroflexota bacterium (assembly GCA_020850915.1). The sequence continues at coordinate 4,076 of JADZDV010000078.1, forward strand.
GTCACCCTGGAGCGGGTGGTCAACCCGGCCCTCAAGTCCGGCCAGGCGTACCTGTGGGGCATGGTCAAGTCAGTGGATCCGAAGGACGAGCTGACGGCCGTCATTGAGACGAAAACACCGTTTGGCGCCCTGCTGGCCCAGTTGACCACCTTGGAGATGCTGCCGCCAAAGGCGACCAGGGACCTGGGCGATCAGCCTATTCTCCAGCCGATTGGGACCGGCGCCTTCAAGTGGGGCTCCTGGAACAAGAACGACAAGGTCATCCTCACCGCCAACCCAGGCTACTGGGATGGCAAGGTGGCGATCCAGGAGCTGCAGTTCCGCCCAATCCCCAGCTCCTCCACGCGCGTGGCCGCGTTGGAGACCGGTGAGGTCCACGCGATCTACAACGTCCCGCCCATCAGCGTCGACCGGCTGAAGAAGAACGCCGACATCCAGATGTCCGGCGTGCTCGGACCGCGCACGTACTACGTCGGCCTGCGGACCGATCGCAAGCCGTTCGATGACGTTCGCGTCCGCCAGGCGCTCAACTACGCGATCGACCGTGAGGCCATCGCCAAGAACCTGTGGCTTGGCACGGCCGTCCCCGCCCGCGCGCCCATCTCTCCGGTCGTGTTTGGCTTCATCGACAAGCTGCCACCATACACCTTCGACCGGGACAAGGCGAAGAAACTGCTGGCCGAGGCAGGCTGTCCAAACGGCCTGGACATGAGCCTGACGCTCGGCACGTACCAGGGGCTGTTCGTGCTCGACAAGGAGACGGCGGAGGCCGTCGCGGGACAGCTCGCCAAGCTCGGCCTGAAGGTCTCCTTGTCGATCGAGGAGAACCTGTTCGACCCGTTCGCCCGCGGCGACAAGCTGGACATCTACTACTCCGGCTGGGGGACGCTGACCCTGGACGCGGACTTTGGCCTCTATCAGCACTTCTATTCCAAGCAGGCCTGGACGCGCTACAAGAACCCGAAGGTCGACGAGCTGCTCGATCGGGCCAGGGCGGCCACGGACCAGGATGCTCGCGCCAGAGACTATGCAGACGCGGAGAAGATGATCTGGGAGGACGCTCCCTGGATCTTCCTGACCCATACCGAGGAGCTCAACGCTGCCCGCAAGGCGCTGACCGGCTTCACCAGCCGCGCGGACTCCTTCCTCATCGTCCGCGACTCGCTGGTCAAGAAGTAGGTCAAGAGGCAGGCTCGTGGCCAGTGGCCTCGTGGGGCCACGGGCCGGCCACGCCACTCGCCGCGCTGCCAAGGAGCCGGGATGAACGTCTCGAACCTGGTAATTACACGCCTGTTCCAGACTCTGCTTGTCCTGTTTGGTGAGTTGACGGTCGTCTTCTTCATGCTGCGGCTCGCACCCGGCGATCCGGCCCAGATGATGCTGCCGGAAGGGGCGCCGCCTGAGGCGATCGCGCGGCTGCGCGAGGTCATGGGGCTCAACCGACCTCTGCCCGAACAGTATGTGACCTTCCTCACCGGCGCCCTGGCAGGCGACCTGGGGACATCCTTCCGCTTCGAGCAGCCGACCCTGCCGCTGGTCATGGAGCGCCTGCCGGCCACGCTCCAGTTGGCGTTCGCGGCGCTGGCCATCGCCCTGGCGATCGCGGTCCCGCTGGGGATCGTCTCGGCGCTGCGCCACAACTCCTTGCTGGATGTGGCGGCGACGCTCCTCGCGCTCTTCGGACTGTCGATGCCGAACTTCTGGCTGGGCCTGATGTTCATCCTGATCTTCTCCCTGAACTTCCGGCTACTGCCGACGTCCGGCTACGGCACCCCGCAACAGCTTGTCATGCCGGCCGTGACGCTCGGCCTGTACTTCTCGGCCCTGACCGCCAGGCTGGTGCGCTCGCAGATGCTCGAGGTCATGCATGCGGACTTTGTCCGGACGGCGCGCAGCAAGGGCTTGCGGGAGTGGCGAGTCGTGGTGGGGCACTGCCTGAAGAACGCCCTCATCCCGGTCATCACGGTGGTCGGTCTCCAGCTCGGCGGCCTGCTGGGCGGCGCCGTGGTTGTGGAGTCGATCTTCGGTTGGCCCGGTGTGGGACGGCTCGTCTTCGAAGCGATCCGCGCGCGCGACTACCCCCTCGTCCAGGCGGTGGTGTTCGTCGTCGCAATGGTGTTCGTGCTCATCAACCTGGTAGTCGATCTCATCTACCTGACGCTGGACCCGCGCATCCGGTACACGTGAGCAGGAGGGAAAGGACCGAACGCAGATGGCAGTCGAGGCAGCGCCGTTCTCGGCACCTGGCGTGGCGGCGCCGCCGGCCCCGCGGCGGGGACGCTCTCCGCTGCGGCTCTTCCTGACCAACAAGAAGGCGGTCATCGGCGCGACGATGCTGGCAACGGCGATCTCCGTCGCCATCCTCGCACCGCTGCTCAGTCCACAGGATCCCCTGGCCCAGGAGCTGACGCTGCGCCTACGCGGACCGTTCTGGGAGGAGAACGCGCGGGCCGGCTACCTGCTCGGCACGGACCATGTCGGCCGCGACATTCTCACGCGTCTGTTCTACGGCGCCCGCTACTCACTGGCCATCGCGGCGGTCTCCGTCTCCATCTCGCTGACCGTCGGCGTCCTCCTGGGACTGGTGGCCGGCTATTTCGGAGGGCTTGTCGACAGCTCGATCATGCGCCTGGCTGACATCCAGCTTGGCTTTCCAACCATCCTGCTCGTGATCGCCGCGGTGGCGATCATCGGCGCGAGCATTCCGACCTTGATCCTGGTGATGGGTCTGACCAACTGGGTGATCTACGCCCGCACCGTGCGCGGGCTGGTGCTCTCAATTCGCGAGCAGGAGTTCGTCGAGGCGGCGCGCGCGCTAGGGGCTTCGCCCGGACGGATCATCGCTCGGCACGTCTTCCCCCAGACCATTCCGGTCCTGCTCGTGATCGGGACCCTCCAGTCCGGCTGGCTGATCATCCTCGAGTCGACGCTGAGCTTCCTGGGGCTGGGCATCCCGGCCCCGACCCCGAGCTGGGGCAGCATGCTCAACGACGGCGCCGACTACATCCGCGATGCCTGGTGGCTGACTACCTTCCCAGGTCTGGCGATCATGGTCACCGTGGTGGGGGTGAACTTCCTGGGCGACGGCCTGCGAGACCTGCTCGACCCGCGCCTGCGGCGGACGCTGTCGGACTAGGGTCCGCGAGGAGCGCCGGCCGCCGGGAGGGGCGGCCCGGCGGTACACTGGGATCCGCGAGCAGCGCGGGCTGCCGGGAGGGCAGGCCCGGCGCTACACTGGCCAGCGGAGCGGGCCTCCCGGAGGATGGGAGCGCTTTCCCGGGGATCGGTCCCGGGTCCGCTCGGCAGGCCAGACGGCGGGATCCTGGCCAGATCAGGAAGGATGACACGATGAGGATCGATGGGGCGCGGGATGGTCCCGCGATCGAGCGCGGCGAGCCGGTGACCATCGAGGTGAATGGCGAGCCGCTCCAGGCGTGGGCGGGCGAGACGATCGCCACCGCGCTGCTGGCGCACGGACGCCGTACCCTGCGCTGGACCCGCGGCGGGAAGCCCCGCGGGCTGTTCTGCGCCATGGGAGTCTGTTACGACTGCCTGGTGACGGTAGGTGGACAGGGAACCGTTCGGGCCTGCCTCGTCCCGGTCGAGCCGGGCATGCGGGTCACGCTGTCGCCCCGTCCGACAGCAGGGACCTCTGCCAATGCGTGAGTCAGACGTTGCCGTTGTCGGCGCAGGTCCGGCCGGCCTGGCCGCCGCGATCGCCGCGGCGCGGGCCGGTGCACGGGTGACCGTGCTGGACGAATACCCCCGGCCCGGTGGCCAGTATTTCAAGCAGCTGCCGGCTGCTTTCAAGGTCCCGGACCGGCAGTCGCTCGACGACGACCTCAGGCGTGGGGACTCGCTGCTAGCGGCGGCCGGTCATCCGAACATCGAGCTGCTCTCCGGGACCACCGTCTGGTCGGCGAGTCGTGACCTGTCGCTCGAGCTCCTCCGCGACGAGAGCGCCGACCGGTTGCGCGCGGGCGCCGTGGTTGTGGCGACCGGTGCCTACGATCGCCCCGTCGCCTTCCCCGGCTGGGA
>JADZDV010000079.1 GCA_020850915.1 Chloroflexota bacterium
CGGGCATGGACAACGCGGCAGCGTAGCGGTTCACGGCGCGGGCCTCCGCCGGGTCGTCGGCACGGCTGTCCATCTCGCGGACCAGCTCCAGGAACGCCGGCTCGCGAACCAGGGACGAGAGCACGGCGACGGAACCCGCGGGCGACCCGCGAAAGACCACGCCGCCTGCCAGGTCCAGGCCCGGCAGCCCCGGCTGGTCCAGCAGCGAGCGGTCGACGAACAGGTCCCAGTGCCCCATCTCGTGACCCTTGGTCGAGCGCTCCAGGCCGGGCTTGCTCGTGAAGAGCGGTCGATGCCGCTCGTTCAGCACGATCAGCCGCTCTCGCGCCTGGAGCCCGCCGAGAATGACCTCGCCTGGCAGCTCCTCGATCTCATCCCACATGAAGTCCAGGCCGAGGACCTGTTCGCCAACCAGATCGACCGAGATCGGCGGCGTCACCGGCGAGCCGAGCACACGCTCGAGCTGGGCGATCCGGGTCTCCGCTATCAGCTCAACGGCCCGGTTGGAGTAGCGCTTCACGGCTGCTCCCGCCGCCGCTTCAGCTCGTCGAGGAGCGCTCGCCATTCCTCCTCGCTCAGGTTCATCTCTCTGGCAGACCGGTAGAACATCCGCGCCCCCGGGCTCTCCTGGAGCGTCTTCCCAACCTGGGGCGGCACTTTCCCCGCCAGCGCGATCAGCTCGTACTCGTCCAGCTCCAGCTCCGCGGCCAGCTCGGCGATCACGCGCGCCGATGGCGGGGGCAGCCGGCCGTTCTCGATCTTGGACAGGTACGTCACATCAAACCCCCCTCCGCCGCCCGCCCGCAGCCGCTCCTCTATGCGCGCGGCGAGCGTGCGCTGATCGACGTTTCGCGCCTTCCGCCGCGCCCGGATCACCTGACCAAACGCCTGTTCTTCGCTCACACTCCGAGTGTAGCAGAGATTGAGTAGAAACTCAACTCACATGCCGCGCCTTCGCCTGGTTCTTGGGAGGACTTGTGTCAATCATGTCACTGATGCGTTGACCGCTCTCGCGATTGTACTGCCGCTAGACACCGAACGGCCTGCCCGCGCCGCCGCGGCTGCATCGCCTCGACCACCCGCTGTCAGGCGATCCCCGGACCGTTCGTGCAGCCGTCGTCCTGGCGCGCCCGCCCGAGACAGCCAGACCCGCTCGCCGGTGTATAGAACGAATGATCTCATCCGGGGAGGGCCACTATGGCGCTGGCGCGAACTGACGACGAGCTCGAGAGCGGGGGATGGCTGGCGCTGGTGCTGCGCTGGGTGGCGCAGAATCCCAGCGCCTGGCCGATCCCCCTCCTGAGCTTCATGGTCTGGCAGCAGGACCAGCTTCTCTGGGCGCTCGTCCAGCGGCTCGACTCGTTGACCGAGGCGATCCGGGCCCTGGAGCGCGTGGCGCGCTGACGATCAGCCACAATGGGAGCATGGCCATGCCGTCTCCACCTCCGCTCGTCCTCCCGCTCGGCCGGCCTGGCGCCACGCTGGAGCTGGCCGGCGGCAAGGGCGCCTCGCTCTCCCGCATGCTGGCGGCCGGGCTGCCGGTGCCAGCGGGCTTCGTGCTCACCACCGCGGCGTACCAGCGGCTCGCGCGGGCGCGCGGCCTGCAAGCGGCGGTCGACCGGGCGGTCGGGAGCCTGAGCGAGGCGGCGCCGGCCTCGTTCGAGCGCGTCACGGCGGCGCTCCAGCCACTTTTCACGGGCGCCGCCCTGCCGGAAGAGGTCGCCGGCGCGCTCGGCGAGGCCTACGCCGCCCTGGGGCATCCCGCGCCGGCGGTCGCGGTCCGCTCGTCGGCCACGGCCGAGGACCTGCCGGGCGCCAGCTTTGCCGGCCAGCAGGAGACGCTGCTGAACGTGCGCGGCGAGACCGCCCTGCTGGACGCCGTGCGCCGCTGCTGGGCCTCCCTCTGGACGGCGCGCGCCATGGCCTATCGCCAGCGGCTCGGGATCGACCAGCGCTCTGTCGCCATCGCGGTCGTCGTCCAGGTCATGGTCCCGGCCGAGGCGGCGGGCGTGCTGTTCACCGCCAATCCCACGACCGGCGAGCGAAGCGAGCTGCTGGTCAACGCCAGCTTCGGCCTCGGCGAGGCGGTGGTCTCCGGCCAGGTGACCCCGGACAGCTACGTCGTGGACCGCGCCACCCTGACCACGCGGGCGGCGACCCTCGGGGCGAAGGCGACAATGGTCGTCCCGGCCGTCGAGCAGGGCACCGTCTCCCAGCCCGTGCCGGACGAGCGGCGGGGGAGCCGAGCGCTCTCCGAGCCGCTGCTCCGGGCGCTGGCTGAACTGGCGATCCGGGTCGAGGCGCAGTTCGACGGCGTGCCCCAGGACGTCGAATGGGCCGTGGCGGACGGCCGCTGCTGGCTGCTCCAGGCGCGGCCGATCACCAGCCTGCCGCCGGCGCCCCTGCGCGACGTCCGCTGGGAGCCGCCGGTCCCCGGCTCGAAGTGGGTTCGGCGCCAGGTCGTGGAGCACATGCCAGATCCGCTCTCGCCGCTGTTCGAGGAGCTCTACCTACGGGAAGGGCTGGAGCGGTCGGTGGACAGCATCCTGGTCGCCATGGACATGCCGGACGTGGTCGACGAGCTGATGGACCGCCCGTTCTTCCGCACGATCAACGGCTTCGCCTACATGCGGGCCGACGTCAGGCTGAAGGTCGGCACGCTCTTGCGATCGTTCGTCCAGGGCGTGCCGGCGCTCTTCCGGGTGGCCGTTCCGAACTGGCGCGACCGCACCCTGCCGGCCTATCTCGCGACGATCGAGCGCTGGCGACGGCGCGACCCGGCCGCCCTGTCAGATGAGGCGCTGCTGGGGGCGATCCGGGAGCTGGCCTGGGCCGACGCCGGCTACTGGTGGGCCTCCGCGCTGGCTATCGGCGTGGCGAAGGTCAGCGACTCCCTGCTCGACACCTGCCTCCGCCTGATCGCTCCCGGCCGCGGGCTCACCAGTGGCCGCTACCTGCGCGGCTTCCCCTCGAAGTCCCAGCAGGCGGAGGCGGACCTGGAGGCGGTCGCCGAGACGGTCCGCCGCTCGCCGGAGCTGCGCGCCCTGGTGGACGCCACCCCGCCGGAGGGTCTGCGCCAGGCGCTGGCCGCCGCGGAGGGCGGAGCCGAGGTGCGGGCCGGACTCGCGGCCTATCTCGACCGCTACGGCCATTTGATCTACAGCCTGGACTTCGCCGAGCCGACTCAGGCCGACGATCCCCGGGCGGTCCTCTCCAGCCTGAAGGCGCTGGCCCAGGCGCCCGGTCGCGACATCGCCGCGCGCCAGGCGGAGACGGTCCGCGAGCAGGAGCGGGAGATCGCCCGCACGCTCCGCTCGCTCGGCCCGCTCCGCCGCCGCCTCTTCCAGCGCCTGCTGCGCTGGGCGCGGCAGTACGCGCCGTATCGTGAGGAGGCGCTCTTCTACCTCGGCGCTGGCTGGCCGACCCTGCGCCGGCTGGCGTTCGAGCTGGGGCGGCGCCTCACGGCCAGCGGCGCGCTCGATGCGCCAGACGACGTCTTCTACCTGGAGAGCGGCGAGGCGCGGGCCGCCAGCGCCGCTCGCGCCAGGGGCGAATCCCTCCCTGACCTCGCCCGCCTGGCGCGCGAGCGCCGCGAGCTGCGGGAAGCGCTCAAGCGGCTCCATCCGCCGCCGGCCGTGCCGCCGGCCTATCGGTTCAAGCTCGGCCCGATCGATCTCGCCTCGCGGGAGTCCCAGCGCCGCAACGCGCCCGCCAGCGCGGTCCTGCGCGGCTTCGCGGTGAGCCCCGGCCGGGTGACCGCCCCGGCCAGCGTCGTCATGTCGCCGGCCCAGTTTGGCGAGATGCGGCCCGGGACGGTGCTGGTCTGTCCGACGACCACCCCAGCCTGGACGCCGCTGTTCGCCCAGGCCCGGGCGCTCGTCACAGACATCGGCGGCATCCTGGCCCACGGCTCAATCGTCGCGCGTGAGTACGGCATCCCCGCCGTCATGGGCACCGGCACCGCGACCCAGCGCATCGCCGCCGGCCAGGTCGTCACGGTCGACGGCGACGCCGGCCTCGTGACGCTCGGCTCCTGAACCAACGCGGGGGTGGGATCCGCATGGTTGTGC
>JADZDV010000080.1 GCA_020850915.1 Chloroflexota bacterium
AAGGACCGAGGGCGAGGTACACCTCCCAGGTCGCGTCGGACTGGTCCCCCGGGTCGCGGCTGCGCTGGCGCTGCTCGAGGTGGCGACGAGCCGACTCCGGCGACGTGGCCAGCGCCACGATCGCACTCTCCGCGCCGGCCTGCTCCGCCAGCGCGCAGGTCGGCTCCCGTTGGCGCTCCTTCAGGTTGGTGGCGTCGTAAATGACGGTCTCACCTCTCGCGAGGGCGGCACTCAGCAAGCGGCGACACTCGGCGTAGACCGCCTCACCCTCTGCCACGCTGTAGGCTGGCCTGGCGAAGAGCTGGTGCCGGACGACGTCGCTCTGGACCATGCTCGCCCCCAGCCGCTCGGCCAGCCGGTAGCCGAGCCGCGTCTTGCCGGTGCCCGGCCGCCCAACGAGCAGGACCAGGCAGGGGCGTGGAGGCGTGGGGTCCGGTGCGCTCCGATCATCGTGCATGAGGTAGCCTCGGTGGCGAGGAGTCGAGTATAGCCACGCGGACGCCCCGGCACGGTTGCTACAATCCAGCCATGCTCGGCCCCGCCCGCGCGCTCTGGTGGGCGATCGTCGGCCTTCACGACGAGATCTTCCTCCTCCTGCGCGCCAACCTCATCTGGTTCGTGACGGTGCTGCCAGTGGCCCTGCTCCTGTCCGGCACGCCGCTGGTGTCGATCGCCAGCCGCGAGACGGCGGTCTCGACGATTCCCCCCCTCTTCGTGACTGGCTTCCTGCTGCTCGTCGTGCCCGGGCCGGCAACGTTGGGCCTCTGCAGTCTGGCCGCCACGATGACCAGGCGTGACTCGCCGCCGTTCTCGCAGCTCCTAACCACGCTCCGCCGCGACTGGCGACTGGGCCTGGCGACGATGTTCGTCGGCCTGCTGGGCGTAGGCCTGCTCGGCAGCAACGTCTGGTTCTACTGGAGCGTGACGACTGGACTCGTGCGCTGGCTGAGCGTGCTGTGGCTGTACCTGCTCGTGTTCTGGATCGGCATGCAGCTCTACCTCGGTCCGGTCGCCGAGCTGCTGGGGGAGCGTCGGCTGTTCCATCTGTACCGGCGCGCCGCGGTCCTCGCCGTCGCGAATCCCCTGCAGACCTTCTGCCTGCTGCTAGTCGCGCTTGTCGTGGCAACGGCCAGCCTGCTCGCGGCGCCGCTGTACCTACTGGTTGCGATGGCCTACCTGGCGCTCGTCTCCACACGGATGCTCGACGACCTGCGCGCACGGTTTGACCGGAGCTCCGAGGCGGACAGCGCGCCGTGAGGCAGCCCGTGGGCGGGGCAGGCTGATGGAGCCCGGGCGATGACCGGCCGGGTCCTGAGCGGCCGGTACGAGCTGGGCGACCCGCTGGGAGAGGGCGGCATGGCGATCGTCTACCGGGGCCTTGACCGCGTACTGGGGCGCCCGGTCGCCATCAAGATGCTCCGCCCCCGGCTCTCTGAGGACCACGAGCTGATCGAGCGGCTGCAGCGGGAGGCCCGCGCCGCGGCGAAGCTCTCACATCCCAACCTGATCGACATCTACGATGTCGGCGAGGATCACGGTGACCACTTCATCGTGATGGCGCTGGCCGAGGGCGGGGATCTGGCGGAGCTCCTGGCCCACGAGGGCGCCCTGTCGCCGGCTCGGGTCGCCAGACTGGGGGCGCACCTGGCGCGAGCGCTGGACTACGCCCACAAGCACGGGGTGATCCACCGCGACGTGAAGCCGCACAACGTTCTCCTGGACGCGGAAGGACAGCCGAAGCTGACGGATTTCGGCATCGCGCGAGCCGTCGGCACCTCGCCGCTGACCACGGCTGGCATCGTCCTGGGAACGGTGCACTACATGGCGCCAGAGCAGGCGCGCGGGCAGCAGGTAGGACCGGCGGCGGACGTCTACAGCCTCGGCGCCATGCTGTACGAAGCGGCCACCGGCGAGCCGCCCTTCGACGCCGACAATCCGCTGGCGCTCGCCATGGCCCATGCCAGCCAGCCGCCGGTGCCGCCGCGGCAGCTCAATCCAAGCATTCCGCCGGCGCTGGAGCAGGTGATCCTCACGGCACTGGCGAAGGATCCGGCGGAGCGTCACGCCAGCGCCGCCGAGATGGCGATAGCGCTCGACGCGATCGACAACCCGGTCAACCGGCGCACGGCCGTCATCGGCGCCGCGCCGGCCAGTGCGTCAAAGCCCACTGCGCGCCGCGCCGCCAGGCCAGCGCGCGGTGGGGCGCCAACCCCGGCCGCTGCCCCGCCCCCGCCCCCGCCACCGCACACCCCCGCCCCGCGACCCGCCCGGTCGGGCCTGGCCCCACAGCGCCGATCGTCCGGTTTCGGGCCGATGGTGCTGATCCTCATGCTGCTGGCAACACTCGGCTTCCTCGGTCTGGGCTGGATGCTGCTCGCTGGGTCCGGTCGCGGCAATCGCCCGCCGAGCACGCCGACGCCCGCTGTGTTGCCCACGCGAGCCGCCCCGGCTGTGGCCTCCCCGGCGGCGACGGCGACTCGTCAGGCATCGCCGACCGCCACGGTCGCGGCCAGCCCAACAGCTTCGTCCACCTCAACCGCGGTCCCAACTGCTACTGCCAGGGTCACTGCCACCCCGGTTCCGCCGACCACGACGCCAGTGCCGCCCACGGTTCCCCCCGTCACCATGCCGGCCCTCATCGGCCGGCCGTTCGCCGAGGCCCAGGCCCAGCTCCGCGTGCGCCAGCTCCGTCCAGAGGTGACGGAGGTCGCCGACCCGGCACGCCCGGACGGCGTTGTCCTGGACCAGGACCCGAAGCCGGATACGCCGCTCATCCAGGGATCGGCAGTCCGACTGACGGTGAACCGCCTGCCGATGGCTCCGGTGCCAAACGTCCAGGGCATGACTGAGGACGAAGCGCGGCGCGCCCTGGAGAGCAAGGGCTTCAAGGTTGCCACGGACAGCGGGACCGGCGGGCGCAAGGGCGTGGTGTACGACCAGAGCCCGCAGCCAAACCTGCCCGCGCCGCCGGGCAGTACCGTTAAGATCACGGTTGGGCGCTGACCGTCCATCGTTCCGCCGCCGAAACTCGACACGCCTGAGGAGAGCCGATGCCGCTGCTGCACTACCTCGATCACTTCCCGACCGTGTCGGATGACAACTTCATCGCGCCAGACGCCTACGTCGTCGGCCGGGTCACGCTGGGCCCCCAGAGCAGTGTCTGGTTTGGCTCAACGCTTCGCGGGGACGTCGAGCCGATCGCGCTCGGCCGGGGCGTGAACGTCCAGGAGCACTCTGTCATCCACACGGACAGCGGCCTGCCGGCCATCCTGGGCGACTACGTCAGTCTGGGCCATCACGCCATCGTCCACGGCGCCGTGCTCGAGGACCACGTCCTGGTCGCCATGAGCGCGACGGTGCTCTCCGGCGCGAAGATCGGCGCCGGTTCGATCGTCGCCGCGAACGCTCTGGTGCCCGAGGGGCGACAGATCCCGCCGCGTTCGCTGGTCGTAGGCACGCCGGGTAAAGTGCTCCGGGAGGTCACTGACGCCGAGTACGAGCGGATCGTCAGGACCGCCAGACACTACATGCAGCTCGCACAACAGTACCGTCAGACCGCCGAGCGGCGCGGCGCGAACGGATGAGCAATGCCCGTCCTGGCGACGGGAAGCCCCTGACGCCGGTCGAGGCCCGCCGCCTGGCGCGCCTGATCACCCGGGTCGAGCGCGGCGAGACCAGCCTGCCCGAGCTGCTCGGCGAACGCGGCCGTCGACCGCGAGACGTCTATACGATCGGCGTGACCGGACCACCCGGCGCGGGTAAGAGCACCCTGGTGGACAAGCTGATCGGCGCGGCACGTGCCGCCGGGCTGACCGTCGGCGTGGGAGCGGTCGATCCCTCCAGCCCGTTCACGGGCGGCGCGTTGCTGGGCGACCGGGTGCGCATGCTGGCGCACTCGCACGACCGGGGCGTCTTCGTCCGGAGCATGGCCGCGCGGCGGGCGCTGGGCGGGCTGGCGCCCGCGACGCGGGACGCCCTGCGACTGATCGGCGCGTTCGGCTTCGGCCTCGCCATGGTCGAGACCGTGGGGGTCGGCCAGAGTGAACTGGACGTAGTACGCGCAGTGGACACTGTGCTCGTCATCACCGTGCCCGGTCTGGGTGACGCCGTCCAGACGCTCAAGGCGGGTCTGCTGGAGATCGCGGACATCTTCGTCGTCAACATGGCGGACCGCCCCGGCGCCGACCGGACCGCGGCCGAGCTGTGCGCCATGCAGTCGCTCGCGCCGCGGGCGCGCGGCTGGACCGCGCCAGTCGTCCAGACCGTCGCCACGGAGCCGCGCGGCATCGACGAGCTGTGGGCCGCGATCGAGCGCCACCGCGCGTACCTGGAGCAATCCGGCGAAGGCGCCCGGCGCCGAGAAGAGCGGCGCGAGGAAGAGACCCTCGAGCTGGTCCAGCAGATGCTTCGAGCCCGCCTGGAAACGCGCCTGCGCGAGGAGCCCGAGTTGGCGGAAACGCTGGAGCAGGCAGCACAAGGCAGGGTCACGGCGCGCGAGGCGGCGGAGAGGATCGTGCGAGAGCTGAAAAGCTAGCAAGACATGTCACAAGGACGCCGAAGGAAGGATACCACGCCAACACGGCCAAGACTTGCTCTATGCGGTGCTCCAGAATCCCGCCGACTACATTCCCTGTCATCCGGACGCCCCCCATCATCCTGAGAGGGATAGAGTCCCGGGGAGTGTGAGTCATTATGGCGAACCACCGAACTAGGCGGACGTGCTCGGGTCGGATCTAGACGGTACGCGGAATGGTCGTTCTGCGAACATGTCCTCCCACGTCAGAGTGTGCTCCACGCACAAGTCCGTGAGGCGGTGCCGCGCTGACAAAGGAGAACCCTGTCTGGCTGGGTAGAGACGGTCGTCGCTCGGGGGATCGCATGGGCAAGCGCGGGACCGTCTTGGCGCGCAACACTGATCCATTTGGCCCCAAGGTGCGCTATGATAGGCGCAAAGATCTAAAGATCCCAAGATCTGGCAGAGCTTATGGAGGGGGGTATGGCCCGGACCACTGGAACAACGTCGCTTGCGGACCTTATCCAGCGTGGACTGCTCCGAAGCGGGGAGCCCCTCGTACTCAGGCGTCGATCGGCGCCGCCGATCGAGGGGAAGCTGGAGGGGGATGGGTCAATCACGATAGGTGGCATCTCATATTCAAGCCCCTCCACCGCGGCAAGGCATGTCCTTACTGGACACCCGATTGATGGGTGGCTCAGGTGGCGGGTGCCACGACTTGGAGACCGCAGTCTTGCTGAGCTTCGGGAGGGGAAGTGAGCGATGAACGAAAGACCGCGCTGGATGACCTGGCCAGTACGCTGACGGTCGATAAGCTCGGCGGCCAGCTATTTGGCACGGTGCTAGCCGATCCGCCGTGGCGCTTCATGAATCGCACGGGGAAGGTCGCCCCTGAGCACTGGCGCTTGTCCCGTTACGATACGTTGTCGTGGGACGAGATCGCCGCTATGCCCGTAGCAGATGTCATGACCAAGCAGTCGCACTGCTACCTTTGGGTTCCAAACGCATTGCTCGCCGAGGGTCTGCGCGTCCTGGAAGCCTGGGGCTTTATGTATAAGACCATGCTCATCTGGCACAAGATCCGAAAAGATGGGGGGAGCGACGGCCGAGGCGTCGGTTTCTACTTTCGTAATGTCACTGAGCCAGTGTTGTTCGGCGTTCGAGGTAAGCTCCGAACGCTTGACCCAGGCCGCGCCCAAGTGAACCTTGTCGCCACGCAGAAGAGAGAACACAGCCGCAAGCCAGACGAGTTGTATCCGATTATCGAAGCCTGCTCGTCAGGCCCGTACTTGGAACTGTTCGCGCGCTACCCTCGACCTGGGTGGACTGCCTGGGGTAATGAGGCAGCTCCTGACGTGACACCGAGAGGTCGGCAGTACCCAGCGTATGGAGCAGGGAGCAACGGGCGCGCTGCTGCCGCGGCTTTTCCGCGGCCACTCGAGCTAGGGCTCTGATGGCTCGGTCGGTCCCTCCGGCACACCCTCGAGCGCGACGGATCCAGCGTAGGGAGGTAATTCAGGGTCACCCGGTTGAGGCTGGTAGCATTTCTCGGTGATGGCTATCACGAGAACGGGACATCCTCCACCGTCACCCCTCTCAAGCCGCGGAACCAATTTCTCCATGTTAGTCGTCGTCGTGGTGCCAAGCAGTACGATGCCATGGCCGCGGTTATCGTACCGGATCCTCCCAGCCGCCTCCGCGAGATAGTTAGCTGCCCACTTTGTACGCTCTTGGTGACGTGTGATGATGACGCCTACGTCGATGACGGCAGCCTCATGCAATGCTCTGAAGTTGGCAAGGTCCCTGTCCAGGTTACCGTCTTTCGCGTTCCATTCAACGTCCAGCGCTATTCTGCCTCGCACGTTGTCAACCATGTGACCTTCTGACAGAAATCTCTGCGTGCGCTCAATGGGCCGCGTCTCACCGGCATCTCTATACGGAGA
>JADZDV010000081.1 GCA_020850915.1 Chloroflexota bacterium
ATGGAGATCGTCACCGAGAACCCTTTCCAGAAAGTGCCCCTCGTGCGCCTCGAGCAGCAGATCATCCGACCGATCACGGTCGAAGAAGTCCGAAAGATGCTCGCGGTCCTCGATCCCAGCACGCTGCTGGGTGCGCGAGACCGGGCGATGACCCTCTTCCTGCTCGACACGGGTGTTCGGGCAGGCGAGCTCTGTGCCATGAACCTCGAAGACGTCGACCTCGAGCAGGGCCGGGCTCGGGTGCTGCATGGGAAGGGACGCAAACAGCGCGTGATCGCCTTCGGACCTCCGGTGACCGTTGGACTGGAGGGCTATCTTGGCTTTCGAGGACGGCAGCCCGGGGCTCTCTTCCAGACGAAGCAGGGACGACCACTGGCTCCGCAGCGCCTGATCGTGCTCTATGACCGCCTCAGCCGCAAGGCCGGGGTCTCGCACATACACCCGCATCGATTCAGGCACAGCTTCGCGACGATGGCCATCCGGTCGGCGGCAAGGGAAATCGACGTCCAACACCTCCTCGGGCACTCGACGTCTGCGATGGTGCGGAGATACACGCGGACCTACGACGCCGAGAACGCGGCGCTGGCGCACGCCAGCTTCAGCCCTGCCGCCCAGCTGGCCGAGGGCTGAGAAACACCACCGGGCGTCGTGAACCAGCCCCGAGCGGCTCGTCGCCGTTGATGGCGACCGCCGACAGAACACCACGAATGACGAGTCCTCGGATTTCGTGACACAAAGTGGACGTGCTCCAACGCGGCGGCGCACCGTTCTCACCACCCCGGCCTGAACGTTGCAACGGTACATGAGCCATTGGGGTTACGAGGGCGCACAGCGAAGTGCCATCATGTTCACCGACAATGACGTGGTGGCGCAGCTTCTCAGCGGCAAAAGCCCTCTTTGTGGTCGTCGCTCCCCGGCCTCACCCCGGCTACGAGTGGCTGTACCGCGAAGCATCACGCCGAATCGAGCGGGGGCGCTACGAAAGCTTCCGAGAGGCCGACCTCGACGTCGCTGTCCTCGCCTGCTCACCGCATCGCTTCATGCCTGAATGCCCCGTCCCCGGTTGGAACCACCGGCTTCCCGATAACCTCCCCGAGCAGTGGGCCGCGGCGACTGACCTCGAGATGGTCACGGTCGAGGTCAGCGGCCTGCGCATACACGTTCCGGCGGCATTGGACAGCAAGATCGTGCTGCCACCTTCCGTTATCGCCGGGGGACTCCAGCTGCACGCGCCGTGGGACGTGCTCTTCCCCGGGCACGCCGCCGCCGCCGCCATCCCGTTTCGCGACGAGCTTCGACGCGTCCTCGACGGCATGAACAGGGGGGGCTCCTGGGCGAAGGAGGCCATCGAGACCCACGCGCGTGAGCTCACCACACACGTGAACTGCCCGGACGATCTGCCCCTGTGGGACCTCTTGGCTGCCGAGGACCCTGAGGATGCCCTGGCGCAGGCCCACGAAGAACTGGCCCTTGACGGCGCCGACTGGCCGACGCTCCGCGCCTCGGATGCCTTCAGCGATGCCGTCGGTGCACGTTGGACCCCGGCCCTCGTCTGCTTCGGCTGGGCCGGCGTGATCTGGCTCGAGCTCGCCGTTCGAGGTGGCGAACGCCGTTGTCACCACCCGGGCTGCTCCGAAGCTATTCCGGCGCGCAATACGTGGTGCAGCGAGCACGGCCCTATGAAGAGAAAAGAGGGCGCCACCAGGAGAAAGCGCCAGCAGCGCGCCCGCGAAGTGTAACCGTCACGCCCGTGTCACGCCCGATCTACGGGGCCCCGGTGGACTCACACTTCGGTCATGGCAAACGCCATGGCCAGCTCCCGCGGTTCGAGCCCTCGCACGCGCGAGAGGGAGCGGCTACTGCTTGGCCTGTACTGGGAGCTGGGCCCCGAGCGAAGCCTGGCTCGACTCCATGAACTCACCGTTCAGCTCGGCAGCGAGGTCAGCCTCGCCACCCTGAAGCGCTACTCATCAAGCTACGACTGGCAGAGCCGGGTCGTTGCACTGGGCGAGGAAGCTGGGGACGTTCAGCGTGGTCGCCACATCAAGGAGGCAATCGCCGTCGCCGACCGGCACGCCCAGATCGCACGAGCCCTCCAGAGCGCCGGCGGAGGCGCGCTCCAGCGCTTGCTCTCGAACCCGGCCCGGCTCAACGACCTCTCCGCCGCCGAGATCGTTCGGCTGCTCGATCTCGGCGTCCGGACCGAGGCACGAGCCGTCGCCTACGCTGCGGACCGCCGCGAGATCGCGCTCGCGCTTGCGAACGTCCTCACCCATGAACTCGTCCTCGTCTTCAGCGAACTCAACGAGGACTCAGACGCGGAACGCCGCGCCCGTGCGTTCGCCGCGCGTCTCGACGGCCTTATCGACCGATTTCTCAAGCTCCAGGAGGACTAGATGACCTTGCCAGCCAACATCCGACTGACGCTCGACCCACTCGACGACCTGCTCGCCCGGAGGCATCCCCGGAACCCCAAGGGGCACGACCTGGACGCGCTTGCAGCGAGCTTCGACCGCTTCGGTTATGTGATGCCGGGCGCCGTCAACGACCGCACCGGGAGTGTCATCGCCGGGCACGGGCGAAACGATGCCCTTGCAAGGCGCCGGGCAGCCGGGCTCCCACCGCCGAGAGGGATCGGGGTGGACGACAGCGGCCGCTGGCTTGTGCCAACCATCCACGGCTTTGACCTGAACGAAGACGACGCCCTCGCCTACCTGCTCGCCGACAATCGCATCACGGAACTCGGAGGCTACGACGAGGCTGCTCTCGCCGCCGTCCTCCGGGACCTCGAAGCAACGACGGAAGGCTTGAACGGGACGGGCTTCTCGGAATTGGACCTGGACAAGCTCCTTCGCGGACTGGAGGTGGCACCCGCTCCGCCACCTGTGGACCCGGACGAATCGCCCGAGCTGCCGCGCCGCCCGAACACGTACGTTCACCCGGGCGACCTCTACGCCCTCGGTGAGCATCGCGTCCTGGTGGCCGACAGCCGCGATGAGGCAACGTTCGCGGCGTTGCTGGATCCGGGCGAGGCGGACATCCTCCTCACCGATCCTCCCTACGGCGTCAGCTACCGGGGTGGCCCCGGAGGCCGCCTCACCATTGAGAACGACGACCCGGGGGGCCTTTCGGAGCTCCTCGCCCGGTCGTTCGCGGCAATCGATCCGGCCCTCGCGCCGGGGGCGGCCCTGTATATGTTTCACCCGGCGGGCCCCCTCTCGCTCACATTCACGTCGACGTTCGTGGGACAGGGCTGGCAGTTCCGGCAACAGCTCATCTGGCTGAAGGATTCGCTCGTCCTCGGCCATTCCGACTACATGTATCGGCACGAGCCGATCCTCTACGGCTACAAGCCTGGCGGCGGTCGCCGCGGCCGCGGCGCCACGGGCTGGTACGGCGGCAACGACTGCTCCTCGGTGCTGGAAGTACCCCGCCCCCGCGTCTCCGCTCAGCACCCGACCGCCAAGCCCATCGCCCTCCTCGCCCAGATCCTCCGCGTGAGCTCGCGTCGAGGTGACACGGTGCTGGACCCTTTTCTGGGCTCGGGCTCGACGCTAATCGCAGCTGACCGGCTCGGGCGCCGCTGCTTGGGCGTAGAAGTTGACCCCGCCTACGCGCAGGTCGCCATCGAGCGTTGGCAGAAGCTCACCGGGAACCGCGCTGTGCACCTGCGAGCTACTGCATGGTGACCCGCAGACAGCGGGCCACTGACCTCCTGGGCTTCGGCGACGCCGGCGGCGGCCGACGTACTCCAGCCCAGGAAATGGAGTACGAGGCCTGCCGCGAGAGCTTCTCACACTTCCTCACGCACTGGACCTTCACGAATCGCGAGACCGGAGAGGTGATGCGTTTCGCGAGCCTCTGGCCGGGGCAGGTGAAGTTCGCGGAACTCATGGAGCGCGAGTCCTGGATCTACGCATTGAAGGCCGGAAAGCTGGGCTTCACCGAACTGGAGTGCGCGTTCGACGCCTGGGTGGCGCTCTTTCGCCAGCGCAATGCCCGCGTCCACATCTTCTCTCGCGATGCGAACGCCGCCCGCGAGCTCCTCGGCTACGTTCGGTTCGGGATCCGGCACCTTCCCGGCTGGTTACGCCCAAGATTCGCCGCCGAGGGCAACACGCAAACAACGATCAGGCTCGCAATGGGACTCGACGATGTCCGGTCCATTGTCAGTTACGCGTCCGGACCGACCGTGTCCATCGATCAGAGCGCCGCCCACTGCCACGTCGACGAACTGGCCCACATGCCTCACCCCGAGGAGACCTGGTCGGCCGTGGAGACCACCGTCGCTCCGGCCGGGAGCTGCCACATCGTCACGCGCGGCCACGGCGACGCCAATTACGC
>JADZDV010000082.1 GCA_020850915.1 Chloroflexota bacterium
ACGGTGAAGGGCGGCGATTACCGCGCCCGCGAGGCGAACGTCTATCGGCTCGCGCAAATCAGCGTGAACATCATCGATCAGTGCGTCGCGGCGGGCGTGCCGTTCGCCCGCGAGTACGGCGGCCTGCTGGACACCCGCTCCTTTGGCGGTGCCCAGGTCTCGCGCACCTTCTACGCGCGTGGTCAGACTGGCCAGCAGCTCCTCCTCGGCGTGTACCAGTCGCTCGAGCGGCAGGTGAGCGCGGGCACGGTCCAGATGTACCCGCGAACGGAGATGCTGGACCTCGTGCTGGTGGACGGCGCGGCGCGGGGCATCGTCACCCGCGACCTGATCACCGGCCAGATCGAATCGCACGCGGGCGACGTCGTGGTCATGGCCACCGGCGGCTACGGCAACGTCTTCTACCTCTCGACCAACGCCAAGGGCAGCAATGCGACCGCGACCTGGCGGGCCTACAAGCACGGCGCCGGCTTTGCCAACCCCTGCTACACCCAGATCCACCCGACCTGCATTCCTGTCTCCGGCGAGTACCAGTCCAAGCTGACCCTGATGAGTGAGTCGCTCCGCAACGACGGGCGGGTCTGGGTTCCGTTGCAGCCAGGCGACACCCGGTCGCCGGACCAGGTCCCAGAGAACGAGCGAGACTACTACCTCGAGCGGAAGTACCCCAGCTTTGGCAACCTCGCCCCGCGCGACATCGCGTCGCGTGCCGCGAAGGAGGCTTGCGACACCGGGCGTGGCGTCGGCCCGGGTGGGCTCGGCGTCTACCTGGACTTCTCCGACGCCACCCGGCGGCTCGGCGAGAACGTCATCCGAGCACGCTACGGCAACCTGTTCGACATGTACGAGCGGATCACCGGCGAGAATCCGTACCGGGTGCCTATGCGCATCTACCCGGCCGTTCACTACACGATGGGCGGGCTCTGGGTGGACTACAACCTGATGAGCACCATTCCAGGCCTGTTCGTCGGCGGAGAGGCGAACTTCTCAGACCACGGCGCGAACCGCCTCGGGGCGAGCGCCCTGATGCAGGGCCTGGCGGACGGCTACTTCGTCCTGCCGGCCACCGTGCCTAACTACCTCGCCAGCAACAAACTCGAGCCAGTCACCACGGACCATCCGGCCTTCCGCGAGGCCGTGGCGAACGTCAACGCGCAGGTCAAGCGGCTGCTCTCCGTAGACGGCAAGCGGACGGTGGACTCCTTCCACCGCGAGCTGGGCAAGCTGCTCTGGGACGAGTGTGGGATGGCGCGGAACGACGCCGGCCTGCGTCACGTGCTCGAACGAATCCCTGAGATCCGCGCGGAGTTCTGGGAGAACGTCAACGTTCCAGGCAGCGGCGAGGAGTTGAACCAGTCGCTGGAGAAGGCCGGGCGGGTGGCGGACTTCCTGGAGTTCGCGGAGCTGATGGCCCTGGACGCACTGGTGCGCACGGAGTCCTGCGGCGGCCACTTCCGCGAGGAGAGCCAGACGGAAGACGGCGAGGCGCTCCGCGACGACGAGCACTTCGCCCACGCCTCCGTCTGGATGTACAACGCGTCGGGCGGCCCCACGCTGGTCAAGGAGCCGCTCACCTTCGAGAACGTCCACCTCGCGACGCGTAGCTACAAGTAACCCAACGATGCCACAGCACACTGTCTCAGACCGACGCCCTACGCGTCTCACACGCTCTGGAGCGCTCTAGTATGCATCTCACGCTGAAAGTGTGGCGTCAGAAGAACGCCGCGGACAAGGGCGGCTTCGTCACGTACGAGACCGAAGCCAGCCCGGACATGTCATTTCTCGAAATGCTGGACGTCGTCAACGAAAACCTGATCACCGGCGGCCAGGAGCCGATCGCCTTCGACTACGACTGTCGCGAGGGCATCTGCGGTATGTGCGGCCTGATGATCAACGGCATCGCCCACGGGCCCGAGGGCCTCACGACGACCTGCCAGCTCCACATGCGCCACTTCAAGAACGGCGACACCATCACCATCGAGCCCTGGCGCGCCAGGGCGTTCCCGGTCATCAAGGACCTCGTCGTGGACCGGAGCGCCTTCGACCGCGTCATCCAGGCTGGCGGCTACATCTCTGCCCAGATAGGTAGCGCGCCGGAGGCGGGTGCGATCCTGGTCCCGAAGGACAACGCGGACCACGCCTTCGACGCGGCGACCTGCCTCGGCTGCGGCGCCTGCGTGGCCGCCTGCCCGAACGCTTCGGCCAGCCTGTTCACCTCGGCGAAGATCACCCACCTCGGACTGCTGCCCCACGGCCAGCCCGAACGCTATGCGCGCGTCCTGAACATGGTGGCTCAGATGGACGCGGAGGGCTTCGGCAACTGCACGAACATCGGCGAGTGCGCCGCCGTCTGCCCGGTCGGCATCAGCATGGACTCCATCGCCCGCATGAACCGCGACCTGATCACGGCTTCCTTCAGGGGAGCCATACCGAAGTGATCGCCCGAAGGCTCGATCTTCCAGGATCCTCGGCGGCTCGAGTGTGGGCTACCGAGGATCCCGCCCCGTGACGGTCGCTCCGGAGCAGGAGCGAGGATGAGGCGACCCACTCTGCCGTCCTGGGAGACCTTGACCTACTCTCCATCACGATCGACAACGTCGCCGTGGCGCTCCCGGTGGAAGGATCGGACCCCAGCGGGGAGAACACGCGGGGACCGTCTTCCCTCGCATCGCCTCTGTCTGGTTGCACGCTGTGCGCCACCCTGCCCTGCCATGCCCCTTGCCCTCCCAATTCGTCCAAACTCAGATCAGAACGCTGGGAGGAAGCTCAGCATGCCTGGGTGGCTCAGCATGCCTGGACGGCTCAGCGTTCCGCTGGCGTCCAGTCCGGGGTCGTGAACGGCTCTCTGGCCGTCTCCAGCCTGTGGGGCGCGGCGCGCACGATCTCGCGCTGGAGATCCGCCTCGCCAGGGCTGCCGAGGTTCTTCCCCCGCTC
>JADZDV010000083.1 GCA_020850915.1 Chloroflexota bacterium
CCGATCAGCGTAATGATCTCTTTGCAGACGTCCAGACCGTCGAAAAAGACCATTGCGCGGCTGGGCCCGGGGCCGCCCGGAGGCAGGAAGTAGGCTGCCAGGTTGGTGCCTTCGTAGGGCACCTCGACCCGCTCGAGGCGGGGAAGGCGGCGCTTCGCGGCCTCGGCGAAGCAGCGAAGGACGCGGCGATAGGTCGCGGCCTTGGCGTCGTCCAACGGAGGAAGGAAGCGCTCGGCTAGAAAGAAGTAGGTCGCGGCGCGCTGGTACAGACCGCCAGCGGTCAGGTCGTGACAGCGCGCCGCCTCCAAGTCGGCCCGTCGCTCGATCCGCTCGGCCAGGGCGGACCACTCGCGAAACCAGGCGTCGTTGTCGCCGAGCTGATGGCGTAGGCGCTGGCCCACCTGGTCGGCCTCGCCCACCGCCCCGCCGCCCCACGGCGCCAGCTCCATCGCCAGGTTCATGCCCTGGGACCACATGTAATTGCCGGGGAAGTATTCGAAGCAATGAGTGATGGGGGAAGGGCTGGACGACACGCGGACCTCCTGTTCTGGGGCGGCGGTGACCCGGGGACCGGGGTCGCCGGAGGAGTCTAGACGGCTGGGAGGGTGGCAACAAAGAAAGCCAGGCTGCCACCGGACGATCGATCACTGGACTGAGAGAGTCTCGAACACTCCATATCGTCCTGGCCGGGTCTCGGCCCGGCCAGGACAGCTCGTGCTGAAGAAGGGCTCTGCCGCGCGATCGTCAAGGGCTCGGCTCAAGGCCGAGATGCTGAAGCGGTCAGCGCGCAGGCCTTCGGCGGCGCGAGATTCGAGTGGCGCGAGGCTCCGGGATAGGTCCTGGTGCAGCCATCGGGTGGGCAGGCGGCGGAACTGGACGTACCAGAGATCAACGGCGCCAGTGGCCGCGAGGCGGTCAGCCGCGAAGCGGAGCATGGCTGGCGCGTCCGCGCAGAGCATCGGGATCTGGTCTGGGAGGCCGGCGGTGCTCTCAGAGAGAAAGGCGTCACGGATGATGATCGGTCGCTCGGGCAGCTCCCGCAACAGTTGCGCCCAGGCTATGAGGCGACGCTCGCTCGCACGGACCTGGACGAGGCCGGAGAGCTGGAAGAGCAGGCCGAGAGACAGCACGACGAGGGAGGCGCTGGCCAGAGCGAGCTCCTTGCTTGCGATCTGGCGCGAGATCTCGGCGGCGGCGAGGACGAGGAGGGGGACGTAGGCTGGCAGGAGGAAGCGCGGACCCCATTCCAGCTCTCCGCCAGAGAGTCCGAGGCTATGGAAGAGGAGGACGGCGAGGGAGACGGCCGCCACGGAGGCGAGCGACAGGGCGCGCAGCGCGGCGCTCCAGGGCGCTGGCTGGGGGCGGGCGGCGGCCAGCAGGGCGACGGCCGTGACGGGTGCCGCGGCGACCAGGCCGTGAACAGCCAGCGGGGAAGGGCCGAGGAGGAGCAGAACGGTCGGGGATCCGGCCGCCAGCACGCCGGCGGCGGACAGCCAGGATGCGCGGCGCCGCGGGAGGCGCGTGGCGGCGAGCGCACAGAGGAGGCCGGCGAGTGCCAGCCAGCGGAGCGGCACCGGAAGGAGCGAGGAGGTGCCGGGGTCGACGTCGGAGGCGCCGGCGAGGAGGTCGATCGGCGCGGCGACGAGGCCGCGGAGTGTGTCCGCGAAGGCCGGCGCCGCGGGACTGCCCGGAGGGGCGAAGCCACCGGAGTTGGGCAGAAGCTGGCCGGTCGCGTACCAGGTCCAGGCCCAATGGGGCGCGAGCAGGATCGCCGCGCCCGGGATTGACCAGAGGAGTGATAGGCGCCGGGCGGGGCGGGCGCGGGCAGCGACGGCCACGAGCGTGGCGGAGAAGAAGTAGCCCTCCGGGCGCCAGGCACAGAGAGCGCCGAGGGCCAGCCCGGCGGCCAGCAGCCTTGGCGCGCCGTCGCGCTGCTCCAGCGCCCACTCGAAGAGCAGCACGGTCGCGAGGCCGAAGGCGCCCGCCGCGGCGGCATGCTCCCAGGGCATTGCGCCGTAGATGAGAAGGGGTGAGGTCAGCCCCAGCAGCGCGGCAGCAAGCCAGCCGACGCCGGGGGCGAGCTGGCCGGGGCCGGGCACACAGCGACCGGATCCGGAGGTGAGGCGACCTGGGCCGGGCGCGAGGCGGCTAGCCAGGTGAGCGCTGCTCCAGATAGCCAGGAGCGCCCCCACGACAGGCAGGAGGAGCAGGCCGGGTGGACCGAGCAAGAGGTGGAGCAGAGCGTTGGGCAGGATCCAGCTCATCGGCCAGGGAAGGCGCACCTCGCCGTCCCGGGTGAAGGAGTGGAGGAACGGGCGGAGGGTCAGGTCCGGGTCGAAGACCCGGCCGGGGTACGGGACATCGAGGCGAAGGCTGCCGCCCAGGAGGGCCCGGACCTGGAGGAGCTTGCCGCCCTCGTCAGGGGACCAGAAGACATCGGTCGGACGCTGGACAGCGAGGCCGACGAAGATGGCGGCCGCCAGCAGCAAAGCGGCAAGGTCCAATCGCGCGGCGGAGCGCGGCGGGGGGGCGACAGGTGGACGCTTGTCGGGCTCGGCCAGTCGCGGCACACATGACGACTGGACATAACGATTGTCGCCCTTCTGTTCCGGCATGGCGCAAAAGTGTACTCTCAGGGTGGATCGTGCGAGCGCGACCATCGCGGCACGAGATTCTGGAGCGAGGTGGCAGCTTGGACGACGTAGTCATCGTCAGTGGAGCCCGGACGGCCATCGGCACGTTCGGCGGCAGCTTCAAGAATGTCTCGGCCAGCGAGCTCGGCGCGGTCGCCGTGCGCGGGGCCATCGAGCGGGCGGGGATCGCCCCGGCCGACGTGGACGAAGTGATCGTCGGCTGCGTCGGCCAGTTCGCGGAAGACGCCTATATCAACCGGACGACCATGTTGAAAGCCGGCCTGCCGGAAGAGAAGACCGGCTTCGCGGTCAATCGGCAGTGCGGGTCGGGCTTGCAGGCGATCGTCTCCGGGGCGCAGGCGATCGTGGCCGGGGCGGCGGAGATTGTGGTTGCCGGTGGCACGGAGCAGATGAGCGGCTACCCGCACCTCAGCCGGGGGACGCGGTGGGGCTCGCGCTTGCAGCACACCATGCTGGAGGACGGCCTGCTGATCGCCCTGAACTGCCCGTTCAACCAGTGCCACATGGGGGTGACCGGGGAGAACGTCGCCGAGCGGTACGGCGTCTCCCGCGCGGACCAGGACGCTTTTGCCGAGCGGAGCCAGCGGCTGGCCAGCCATGCGATCGCGCAAGGGTTCTTCAAGGAGCAGATCATCCCGGTCCAGGTGCCCCAGCGGCGCGGCGAGCCTGTCGTCGTCGACACCGACGAGCACCCGAAGCCAGGCACGACTGCGCAGGGGCTGGCTTCACTGCGGCCGGCGTTCAAGAAGGACGGGACAGTCACGGCGGGCAACGCCTCCGGGATCAACGACGGCGCCGGCGCGGTCGTGCTGATGTCAGCGGCCACGGCGCGGGAGCGTGGCTTGAAGCCGCTGCTGAAGCTGCGGGCCTCCGCCGTGGCGGGCGTGGCGCCGGACGTGATGGGCATCGGGCCGGTGCCGGCCGTGCAGAAGATGCTCAAGCGGGCTGGCATGACAGTCGCCGACGTGGACATCATGGAGCTGAACGAGGCGTTCGCGGCCCAGGCCGTGGCGGTGGTTCGTGAGCTTCAGATGGACCCAGAGCGGGTGAACCCGAACGGCGGGGCGATCGCGCTCGGCCACCCGGTGGGTGCGACCGGTGCGATCCTGACCATCAAGTCGCTCTACGAGCTGGCGCGGTCGGATCGCGAGACGGCGGTCGTGACCATGTGCATCGGCGGCGGCCAGGGGATCGCGGCGGTGTTCGAGAGGCTGAACTGATGCTGCGCGTGGTGGTCCTGGAAGACTGGAACCACGCCTGGGCCTCCGCGCCGCGGATGAAGCGGTTGGAGGGGAAGGCCGAGGTCAGGATCTACACGGACCAGGCGGGCTCATTCGAAGAGACCGTTCGCCGTCTGTCCGAGGCGGATGTCGTGGTCGTGAATCGGGAGCGGACCCTTCTGGACGCGCGTTTCTTCCAGGCGCTGCCGAGTCTCAAGCTGGTCGCGCAGACCGGCGACGGCATCATGCACGTGGACCTCGAGGCCGCGACCAGGAACGGGACGCTGGTCACGACCGCGCGGAGCGGCTATTTCGGGATGGTCGAGTTCACCATTGGTGCCATGATCGGCGCGATGCGGCGGCTTGGCCGAGCAGGACCGGGCGCTCCGCGCCGGCACGTGGCCGCTGCTGGTTGGGCAGGAGCTGACCGGCAAGACACTCGGCATCCTCGGCCTGGGACGGATCGGGAAGGCGGTTGCCCGCGTCGCGCAAGCGCTCGGGATGCGGATCGTCGCCGCTGGCCTGACCCTGACGCCCGAGCGCGCGGCTGAGGGCGGGGCCGAGTTCCGGACCATCGACCAGCTCATGGCCGAGGCGGACGTCGTCTCGGTCCATTTCAAGCTGTCGGATCGGACGCGGGGGATCGTCTCGCGGGAGCGGCTCGCATCGATGAAGCCTACGGCCGTGCTGGTGAATACGGCACGGGGGCCGATCGTGGACGAGGAGGCGCTCGTGGAGGCGCTGCTGAGGGGGAGGATCGCTGGCGCAGCGATCGACGTGTACGGGACCGAGCCGCTGCCGGCCAGCCATCCACTGCTCGGCTGCCAGACGGCGTTCCTGACCGCGCACACTGGCTGGGTGACGGATACCTCGTACAACGAGTTCGTTGACGGCGTCGTGGACAACATCGAGGCATATCTGGCGGGTCGCCCGGCTAACGTGAAGAATCCCGAGGCGTTGGCCACGGCGCGGTGATGACGCCGCGGCAGCCGAGCGCCATCGGCCCGCGGCACCCGCCGACGATGTTCGGCAGCCTGGCGAAGGAGCTTTGCCACTGCCCGCGGGGCGCGGGGCG
>JADZDV010000084.1 GCA_020850915.1 Chloroflexota bacterium
CCACGATGGCGGCGCCCGGCGAGGAGCTGCACCGAGAGTACGAAGCGGCCCTGGAGCGGGCGAAGGGACGGCTCGAACAGACCTATCCGATGTACGTCGGCGACCAGCCGGTCATGGTGGGCGAGACGTTCGAGCACCGAAGCCCGATCGACACGACGATGCTGCTGGGCTGCTTCCAGCAGGGCTCGACGGCGGACGCCCGTCGCGCGGTCGCGGCGGCGAAGGAGGCGTACCCCGCCTGGAGCCATCGATCGTGGCAGGAGCGGGTGGCCGTCCTGCGGCGGGCGGCGGCGCTGATCTCGGAGCGAGTCTATCTGCTGGCGGCCTGGGTCTCCCTGGAGGTCGGCAAGAACCGGCTCGAGGCGATCGGGGACGTCCAGGAGACGGCCGACCTGATCGACTACTACTGCGACGTGATGGAGGAGCACAACGGCTTCGAGGTCGAGATGCGCGGCTCGCCCACGGAGCGCAACCGCT
This sequence comes from Chloroflexota bacterium, assembly GCA_020850915.1. The sequence goes on from JADZDV010000084.1 coordinate 478, forward strand.
CGCTGCTCCGACCATACGGCCCGTGGGTCGTGATCTCACCGTTCAACTTCCCGGCGGCGCTGCTGGGCGGACCGGCCGGCGCGGCGTTGCTGGCTGGCAACACGGTGGTGCTGAAGCCGTCGAGCGACACGCCGCTGGTGGCGGTGAAGCTGGCGGAGATCTTCCAGGAGGCGGGCTGCGACGGCGGCGCGGTCAACCTGGTGACTGGCCCCGGCAGCACACTTGGGCGGGCGTTCGTCGAGGACACGGACGTGGCGGGCATGACCTTCACCGGCTCGTACGACGTGGGGATCGGCCTGTATCGGAGCTTCAGCCAGCGCTACGCGCGGCCGATCGTCACAGAGCTGGGCGGGAAGAATCCGACCATCGTCACCGCCACGGCCGATCTGGATAAGGCTGCCGAGGGCGTCATGCGCTCCGCGTTCGGCCTCTCCGGCCAGAAGTGCAGCGCCTGCTCGCGGGTGTACGTCGAGCAGAGCGTCAAGGACGATTTCGCCCGCCGACTGGTCGAAAAGACGGGGGCGCTCAGCATGGGCGATCCGACCCAGCGCGGCGTCTTCATGGGGCCGGTCATCCGGGAGGATGCCGTGCACAAGTTCGAGCGCGCGGTGGAAGATGCGCGCTGGGCCGGCCGCGTCGTCACGGGCGGCTCCGTGCTCCGCTCCAACGGTCTGGAGCGCGGCTACTTCGTGGAGCCGACGGTCATCCTGGATCTGCCGGACGGGCATCGCCTGCTGCGCGAGGAGCTGTTCCTGCCCATTGTCGCCGTTGTGGGCGTGGACAATCTGGACGCGGCGCTAGGCGCGGCCAACAGCACGGACTACGGCCTGACGGCCGGCCTCTTCAGCGAGAGCCAGGAGGAGATCGACCGTTTCCTGGACGGCGTCGAGGCGGGGGTCGTCTACGTCAACCGCCGCGCCGGCAGCACCACCGGCGCCTGGCCGGGCGCCCAGCCGTTCGGCGGCTGGAAAGCCTCAGGCTCGAGCGGCCGCGGGGCTGGTGGGCCGTACTACCTCCAACAGTTCATGCGCGAGCAGAGCCAGACGATCATCGGGGGTTAGTATCGGAGCGTCAGGAGAGGGACGGGCTCACGCGAAGCCGCGAAGGCGCAAAGTTGTTGATCCCGTCTCCCCGCCTCCGAAAAGCCTTGCCCGGTACCGGTCAGCCGGCTCAATGACGGAGGGTGAGCGGCTAGACCAGCCGTAGCCAGGCGCCGTCGTGGCAGCGGTAGAGGTAGCGGCGCGGCTCGACTCGCTGGCTCGCGGTCACCACGCTCGCGTGGACGGTCGTGATCCGGCCGTTCTCGAAGTCGTAGAGCGGCAGGGCGTTCTCGATGGTGGCGCCTGGCTCCCAGCCGGCCAGGTGCCGCTCGAGGAGCCTCCAGAGCTGGCCTGCCGTCAGGTGATGCGTGCGTTCCTTACGCCAGAGCTGCATGGTTCACCGTCCAGCGCTACCGTACCGCCGGCCCGTAACGGCCGTCGTGTACAGCAGTAAACATCCGGTAAGTCTGTTCCGGATCGCATGCGGTGGGTCGAGGGACTCGACACGAAATCTCCCGCTAGAATCGGAGTGTCGCAGCGGGCGACCGAGGATGGGTTGTGGCGAGCTGGCTGTTGAAGACCGAGCCCGGGGAGTACAGCTTCGAAGATCTGCGGCGAGACGGCGTGGCGGAGTGGGACGGCGTGACGAACGCCCTGGCTCAGCGCCACCTGCACGCGATGCACGAAGGCGACACCTGCGTGATCTATCACTCGGGTGGAGAACGGGCGGCGGTAGGACTGGCGAGGGTGGCGCGGTCGCCGTATCCCGATCCGACAGACGGGGCCGGGAAGCGGGTGTGGGTGGACCTGCGGGCGACGGAGGCGCTCTCGCGGCCGGTCACGCTGGCGGAGCTGCGCGCGGAGCCGTCGTTCGCGGAGAGCCCGCTGTTGCGGATGTCGCGCCTGTCCGTCCTGCCGCTGACGGACGGGCAGCTCGACACAATCCGTCGATTGGCGAGCGGCTGACGTGGCGCCGCCCCGCTTCAGCTACCGCTGCGCGCGCTGCGAAGCGACGTATCCGTCCAGCGCGGCGATCTGGCGCTGCGACTGTGGCGGCTACCTGGAGGTGGAGCGCCACGCAGCGAACTGGAGTCGGGCCGATATCCTCTCCGGCGAGCGGTCGCTCTGGCGCTACGCCGCGGCGCTCGCCGTGCCGCTCGAGGCGCGCCGGGCGCACCTTGGCGAGGGCTGGACGCCGCTCATCGCCGGACCGGAGCCCGGCCTGCGCTTCAAGCTCGACTTCCTCTGCCCGACCGGCTCGTTCAAGGACCGCGGCAGCACGGTGCTGCTCTCGCACCTCGCCAGCCTCGGCATGGGCGAGGTGCTGGAGGACTCGTCCGGCAACGCCGGGGCCTCTATCGCCGCGTACGCCGCCGCGGCCGGGCTGGGCTGCGAGGTGTTCGTGCCGGCGAGCGCCTCCGGGGCCAAGCTGGCCCAGATCGCGGCGTACGGGGCGCGCGTGGTGACCGTGACCGGCACGCGACAGGATGTGACGGACGCCGCCATGCAGCGGGCCGAGCAGCGCTTTTACAGCAGCCATAATTGGCACCCGCTCTTCGTCGAAGGCACGCGAACGCTCGGCTTCGAGCTGTGGGAGCAGCTCGGCTTCCAGTCCCCTGACGCCATCGTCACGCCGGTGGGGGCGGGTAGCACCCTGCTGGGCTGCGCGTGGGCGTTCGAGGAGCTGGCGGCGCGTGAGCCTGGCGTGACGATGCCGCGGCTGTTCGCCGCTCAGGCAGAGCTGTGCGCGCCGCTCGCGGCGGCGATGACGCGGGACGAGACAGATCCCAGCGGCGTCGAGGTCGGGCCAACGGTGGCGGAGGGGATCAAGATCGGGAAGCCGCTACGGGGCGCGGAGCTGCTCCAGGCGCTGCGCGGCTCGGGGGGCGGCGCGGTGGCGGTGAGCGAGACGGAGATTCTGGAGGCGCAGGCGGCGCTGGGTCGGCTCGGACTGTTCGTGGAGCCCACGGGGGCGGTCCCTTACGCGGCGTACCGGCGGCTGCTTGGCCAGGGTCGCCTTCAGCCCGGTGAGCGCGTCATGGTGATCCTGACCGGGAGCGGGCTGAAGACGGCCGTGTAACGAGCTCCGGGCAGGAATCAGCGCCGCTTGCGCTGCTCCTGCCGCTCCTGGAGGGCTCGTTGCAAGTCGCCGATCGAGAGGCGCCCGCCCTGGCTGGCGGCCGACTGGTCGGCGCCCTGATCGGCCGCGTCCGGCGAGGTCAGCAGGGCGAGCAGATCCCTGGCCTCGGGGCGGTCAGGCGCCACGGCGAGCGCTCGCTCCACCGTCTCTCGAGCGCCGCCCAGGTCGCCCGCGGCGATCTGGGCATTGGCCCGTGCGATGAGCGCGGCGTAGAGCTTGTCGGCGACGTCCCGGTAAGCGGGGTTCTCGGCATAGATCGCCTCCAGCTCCGCGAGCACGCGCGCGTCGTCGTGTCCCCAGGCGGCTTCCGCGGCGGCGTAGCGCCCTCCCAGGATCGCGTCGCGCCGGCCCGCCTGGGCGTCGGGATCGCCCGGGCGCACAGCCAGCACACTGTCAAAGGCGTCAGCCGCGGCGGCGAAGTCGCCGCGCCGCATGGCGTCTCGAGCCGCTTCGAGGCGGGCAGCGCCCAGCGTCTCGGCCAGGCCGGGCAGGGTGGGATCGGCGGCGTTGAGCTGCTCGAGGTCGGCCAGCGCCTGCCGCCAGTTGCCCGCGCCCAGTTGGGCTCGCGCCGCGGCCAGCCGGTCGGCCGGCGAGAGCGCGCGCGGCGCGGCTGGAGCGACCTGGGCCGGTGCCACCGGCGCGGCCGGCGCTGGAGCGGCCGTGGGCGCGGGCGGCTCGAACACCACCTGCACTGGCGAGGAGACGATACGGGGCTTCTCGGCCGCGGCGGCGGTGGCGGCCGGCGCGGCCGTCGTTGTGCCGGTGCTCGCGCTGCCAACCAGGCCGGAGGCGAGCAAGCCGGCGGCGGCGAGCGCCGCGACGAGGGCCAGCCCGCCTAGCAGACCGTAGCTCACGCGCGCGGGCCGTCGAACGGGCGGGCGCTGGGGCGTCTGGAGCTCGATGACCTCGGACACCAGGGTCGGTGTCTCCGGCCGGGTGATGCCTGGTTGCGTCGTCTCGTTGCTGGCGGGGTGAGGCGGGATCACCTCCCCGCTGAGCACCTGTCTTCGTGGCTCGGGGCCGGCCACGCCTTCTGTCGCGCCCTCTGCTGGAAAGCCGCGCGTACTCATCGTACTTGTTCCTTCTGCCCGCTCCGGCTACGACTGTTCAAATCTCTCACGTCTCGCTTCACACCCTAAGCGTAGCGCTTCGTGGCCAGGGCGTCCGTCGGCAGGCCGACAGCTCCAGTGTTCGCGGCGGCCGAGCGGCGCTGTCGCCGCGCTTTCGCCTGATTCGAGTGGGGCGCGACTTTTCCCCTTCGTCGACGGTCCGTGTGTAGCATTTGGGAGTGCGGCCGGCGCCCCGCGGCGCGCGACCTCGATCCCTGGAGAGTAGCACTCGTGACCCAGCAGCTTACGATTATGACGGTCCACGCCCATCCGGACGACGAGGCGATCGGCACGGGCGGACTCCTGGCCCGGAGCGCTGACGAGGGGATTCGAACCGTCCTCGTCACCTGCACCGGCGGGGAGGTCGGGGAGATCGCCCACCCCAGCCTGGCGACGCCCGAGACACTGGCCGAGGTGCGCGAGCGCGAGCTACGGGCCGCCTGCGAGATCCTTGGAATTACGGACCTGCACCTGCTCGGCTACCGAGACTCCGGCATGGCCGGCACCGCGGACAACGAGCATCCGGCGAGCTTCCACCGGGCGGATCTCGAGCAGGCGACCGGGCGGCTGGTGGCGCTCGTGCGGCAGCTCCGGCCCCAGGTGATGGTGACGTACGACGAGAACGGCTTCTACGGCCATCCGGACCACATCAAGACCAATCGGATCGCCGTCGCGGCGTTTCACGCGGCCGGCGATCGGGCTCGCTATCCGGCGCTGGGCGAGCCGTGGCGGCCGAGCAAGCTGTACTACACGGCCGTGCCGCGCTCGCGCCTGCGCGAGCTGCCGCGGCGGCTGCGCGAGCTGGGCATCGAGGGACCGTTCGACGAC
>JADZDV010000085.1 GCA_020850915.1 Chloroflexota bacterium
CGAGCCGTCGGGCCGGGTGACCTGAAAGGTGCGGGCGGTACCGGAGAGCGCCTCTTCCAGCGAAATGTCCACCGGCTGGTCGATGTCGCGGCCCTGGGCGGGACCTCTGGGCGCCCTGTTCCGGCCTCGGCCGCCAAGCAGCGTCTCGAAGAAGCCGCCGAGATCGCCCACGTCCTCCATCTGCTCGACGCGGAAGCCCCCGGGCTGGCTCCCGAAGTCGTAGCCGCCAGGACTGCCATGGACACCACCAAAGCCGCCGTATCCGCCAGCGCCGGCACCAGCTTTTCCCGCCGCCTCGACCTGCTGCCAGTTGTGCCCGAAGCGATCGTACTTCTTGCGCTTCTCCGCGTCCGACAGGACCTCGTATGCTTCGCTGATCTCCTTGAACCGCTCGGCCGCCTGCTTGTCGTTCGGGTGGAGGTCCGGGTGCGTCTTGCGAGCAAGCTTCCGATAGGCGTTGCGTATCTCCTTCTCGGTCGCCCCGCGAGAGACGCCGAGCACCTCATAGTAGTCGCGTCGTGGCATGACACCGCCTCTGAGGTCCTGCGCGAACCCTTATCTTGGCTATAGTCTAAACGTTGAGCGCCTCATTGTCAATGAACCGCTTGCAGCGAGCTGTAAGGATGGAACCAGCCACCGGTTGCCTGTCAGCGCTCGGCGGGTACCGTGGGGGCTGGGTCTGGCTGTGGTCCGGCAGCGGTCGGCGCGCGGCTTGCGTTCAGCCCCATCGCGAGTGCGACCGAGAGGCCTGCCAGCGCGATGACAGGCCAGAGGCGTTTCGAGAGGAACGGCGTCAGGTGATACGCCGCGGCGATGGAGAGCAGGCCAAGGCTCGCGCTGAGCCCGATCGGCGCGGAGGCGCGCCGCGCGACGGCGGCGAATCTCCCCGAGGGCAGCCGACCTTCTGCCTGGAGGGCGAGCAGATAGAACGCGACGACCAGCGCGAGTGCGAACACCCCGGCCAGGAGCGGGTAGAGATACGGCCCTGGTGGCTCCGCCAGGTCCGTGAGATAGTGTCCGAGTCCGAGACGCTCCATGAGCCGAGTGTAGCGCCGGTCGCAGCCGCGCTCCAGCGAGACGCTCCTCCACGGTAGGGGGTGCGACTGACGCGGGTTGAAACGGCCGTTGTAGCGGCGCAGCACGCAGCGCCCCAGCCGGTCTGTGGACCACGCTGAAGCATTTCTTGGGGCGCACGCACGGTAGGCCCGCGGTTGCCGGCAGCACTATACTAGTGAGACAGTCGACAGCCCGGCGTCCTCGCGATGGCCCGGAGGTCGAATCCTGGGGCGCGTGTGGTGCAGTTGCAGGACCGGCTCATGGCAGACCTCAAGACGGCGCTGCGGACGGGCGACGTTGCCCGGCGCGAGGCCATTCGCATGCTGCGCGCGGCGATGCTCAACGAGCGGATCGAGCTGGGGCGCGAGTTGAGCGACGAAGAGGCTGGACGCGTCGTGATGCGGATCGTCAAGCGTCATCGCGAGTCGATCGATGAGTTCGAACGCGGAGGCCGTGCGGATCTGGTCGCCACGGAGCAAGCGCAGCTTGCCGCGATCGCGCCGTATCTGCCCGCCCAGATCGACGAGGCCGAGATTGTCCGGCGTGTCAACGAGGCGATCGCTGCCACCGGCGCCGCCGGCACGGCCGACATTGGGAAGGTGATGCGCCATCTCTCGGGAGAGCTGCGCGGAAAGGCCGACCTGAAGGCCGTGAATTAGTTGGTTCGCGACCGCCTGCAGTCCTGATCGCCGAAGGACATGATCCCGCGCCAACGTACGCCGCGTCGCGTTACGCAGACCGATCACCGCCAGGTTGCGCGGGCGCTGTTGATTGCCGGCGCGACAGCGCTGGCAATGGCGTTCTTGCTGGTGGTGAACCTGCTACCGCGGGTCTACGAGTTCCGCGAAGGTGACGTCAGCCCGGTTCAGATAAAGGCGCCACGAAAGATCACGTTCGTGAGCCAGGTTCGGACGCGCGAGGCCAGAGATGCTGCCGCCGCCGCGGTGCCTGAGTTCCTTGACATCGACGCGGATCTGGTCGGTCGGCAGCGCCGCGAGCTCGCGGCGCTCCTCCAGGGCGTTGCCACAGCCCGAGCAGACCAGAGCCAGAGCTTCGATCAGAAGCGAGAGTCGATCAAACGGCTGGCCGTCCCGCCTCTGGACGATACGACGGCGAGCTGGCTCGCCGCCGCGGAGGATACCCGCTGGCTCGCGGTCAGAGGTGAGAGCCAGCGCCTGCTAGCTGACGTGTTGAAGAGCCGAATCTCGGACGCGCGCGCCCAGCAGCTTCCGCGCGAGCTACCCCTCCAGGTCAGCGAATCGCTCAACGAAGGCGAGCGGCACGTCGTCGTCGAGCTGACACGACGCTTTGTTCGCTCGAACCTCGTACCGAGCCCTGATGCCACAGCGCGCGCGCGCAAGGAGGCCGCGGACGCGGTGGCGCCCGTGCAGGTGACCGTTGAAGCGGGCGAGAGCGTCCTACGTGAGGGCCAGAAAGTCACCGCGGCAGACCTGGAGACGCTGGAGGCGCTCGGATTGCGCAATCCGACCCTTGACTGGCGTCGGGTGGCGGCCAACGGAATCGTCGCTCTGATGGCGGTCGCCCTGGTGGCGGCCTACATCGCGGCGTTCCATCCGTCGCTGCTGGCCCGTGAGAAGCCGCTTATTCTCATCGCGCTCGTGACGATCGCCACGGTCGCCGCCGCGAAGGTGGTGCTGCCGGCGCGGCCCATGTGGGTCTACGTCTTTCCGCTGCCGGCGGTCGCGATGCTGCTGACGACCCTGATCGACGCGCGGCTGGGCATCATTGTGACAGCGGTGCTGGCGATGGTGGTGGCGTACCTCGCCGGCGGCCAGCTCGAGCTGGCGTTCATGGGCTTCATCGGCGCCGTCATCGCCAGCGCGGGCGTCTACAAGCGAGAGCGCCTGCAAGCCTTCTTCGTCGCTGGGCTGGTGGCCGGCGCTGGCCAGTTCGTGGCGAGCGTGCCGTTCGCGGTTTTCGGTCGCGGGGAGGAGACGGCGATCGTCGCGACGATAGGTTTTGAGTGTCTGGTGGCCGGCCTGGTTGCAGCCGCGCTGACCGCCGGATCGTTTAGCGTGCTGGGGCGCCTGTTCGGCATCACAACCACATGGCAGCTCATGGAGCTCACCAACCCATCGCACCCGCTCTTACGCCGGCTGCTCCTGGAGGCGCCTGGCACCTATCACCATAGCATCATGGTTGGCAATCTCGCCGAGCGCGCGGCTGAGGAAGTTGGCGCCGATCCGCTCCTGGCGCGCGTGGTGTCGTACTACCATGATGTCGGGAAGCTGCGACGACCCGTGTTCTTCATCGAGAACCAGGCAGACGGTGTCAATCCGCACGAGACGCTCGATCCGGAGGAGAGCGCACGGATCGTTCGCTCCCACGTGCTGGACGGCACGGAGCTGGCGCAGCGCTACGGACTGCCTGCACGCGTGCGGGACATGATCCCGCAGCACCATGGGACGCGCCTGGTGAGCTTCTTCTACCAGCGAGCCGCGGAGAGCGGGGAGAACGAGCCGCCAACAGAGGCATTCCGCTATCCGGGACCTCGGCCACAGAGCAAGGAGGCGGCAATCGTCATGCTCTCGGACAGCGTCGAGGCCGCGACGCGCGCCGCGCGGGACCGCTCCCCCGAGGCGATTCGGCTGCTGGTGGACAAGATCGTCTACCAACGCGTCTCTGAGGGTGAGCTGGATGAGTGCGACATCACCCTGCGCGACCTCCACCGCATCAAGGCGTCGTTCTGTGCGCTGCTCCAGGGGATGTACCATCCTCGGATCGAGTATCCCGAGAAGCGCGAGACGCCAGCCCCCGCTGTTCCCGGTGAGGCCGTCGAAAGCGCCGCGTCCTGAGCGGGTCGCGCATGCAGTCTCACTGTGACCCGGTGCAGCTCCCATGACTCGCGTTCCGCTGGCGTGCCGGATCGAGCTACGCAACCGCGTCAAAGCGCCGGTTGACCGGCGCGTGTTGCTGCAGGTGGTGCGCAACGTCCTGGAGGACGAGGGTCTCCCAGGGCCGATTGTCGTCTCGGTGCACCTGCTTGACGACGCCGCGCTCCAGGCTGCCAATCGCGAGCAGCGGGGTGTTGACGCCCCAACCGACGTGCTGTCCTTTCCGCTCTCGGACCACCTCCAGCCGGTGACTGGCCTGTTCGTCTTGCCGCCCGGCGCGCCCCGCCATCTTGGGGACGTGCTGATCTCCTACGAGCGCGCCATGGCACAGGGCGAGGCGTTCGGGCACGGCACGGCCCGAGAGACGGCCTACCTACTGGCGCACGGTGTGCTGCACCTGCTCGGCTATGACCACGAATCGGACGACGAGCGCGTGGTGATGCGGGCGAAGGAGGAGACTGCCCTCGCGCCCCTCGGTCTCAGGCGCGAGTGAAGACGCTCGCTCGGATCGCGTGGAGTTTCAGCTTCGCGGGTCAGGGGCTCGGCTACCTCGTCCGCACGCAACCGAATTTTGGCGTCCACCTGGTGGCGCTCACCATCGCCATCGCTGTCGCGGCGCTGCTCGGCGTACGGGACGCTGAGCTGGCCGTGGTGCTGCTGGCGAGTGGTCTCGTGCTTAGCGCGGAGGCGTTCAACACGGCCGTCGAGGCGGTCGTGGACCTGGCTTCGCCAGAGTCTCATCCGCTCGCGAAGATCGCCAAAGACGTCAGCGCGGGGGCCGTACTGCTAGCCGCGGTCACTGCCATCGTAGTCGGCCTCATCGTCATCCTGCCGAGGTTGTTCGGCGCCCTTCATCCGTAGCTCGGCGCCGGGCCCCACGCCGAGCAGACGCGCCGCGCTCGCGCCCCGCGCCGCGATCTCCACCAGGCCGACCGAGCCGGCGATGGCGACGAACGGCGGACCGGCGTGGTAGTGGCTGGAGAGTCCGTCGATGTGACGGTCGGCGACCTCGAACGACGGCCGTTCCGGAAGCTCGTCGGTCCAGAAGCTCGTCGTCAAGTTGCCGAACCGGTCCACGGCCACCACTTCACCCAGGACGTGGCCACTCTGAGCGCGTGGCTCAGGCCAGGGCAGGTCCACGATCCGGTCGATTGCGCCGCCGAGGCCAGTCAGTTGTTGGCTCACCGCCAGGCGCGCGGCGGCCGGTCCGAACAGATCGCGCCCGTGGAACGAACTGCTCCGCGGCTCGCGCCAGATCTCGGCTCGGTCGATCACAACCGCCTCGACGCCGCGGCCCAACTGCAGCCATCCGTCTCTCGAGCGGACCGCGACGCGGCCGGCTCGCGCCTGCCACCGCGGCGCCCAGCTCGCAAGCCCATTGTCCGGGGCGACGACCCACCAGTCAGCGATTCGCAGCGCGAGCGGCTGCCGCTGGCCCCCGACACCGGGGTCCACCACGGCGAGGAACACGCTGCCCTTCGGGAAACAGGTCAGCGCCGATGCCAGGACGAAACCGGCGTGACGGATGTCGCCCGGGGGGATCTCGTGGCTGACGTCCACGATGGCGAGGTCCGGGCAGACTTCGAGCATCACGCCCGCTACCATCCCGGCAAAGCCGTCCGCATTGCCGAAGTCTGTCACCATGGCGACTGTGGGTCTCAACGCGGCTCCAGGCCGTCTAGCTCGTAGAGGACGAGCGCTGCAAAGAGCGGTCCGGCGGTCTCAGCGCGCAGCACGCGCGGACCCAGCGATACCGTCCGAGCCCCCGACGCGTGAGCGATCTCGACCTCGCGCTCGGTAAAGCCTCCCTCCGGTCCGACGATCAGGGCCAGCGTGGCAGGGCGCTCCTCTCGCTCCATCTCGCGCAGCACGTCCCGCAGGGCGTGGTCCCGCTCGTGCTCCCAGGCGAGGAGCACCCCCCCATCGCCCGACTGGGCCAGGGCGCTCGCCAGGTCGCGTGGTGGCTCGATGCGCGGTACAACGCCTCGACCGCTCTGCTCAGCCGCCTCGACGGCCACACGCTGCCACCGACCCAGGCGCTCGTCGTCAAGCCGTTCGGCCCGCTCCCGACAACGCTCGGTCACCAGTGGCACGAAGGAGGTGACGCCTACCTCCGTGCCTTTCTGGATCGCCAGCTCGAATCGCTCGCGTGGCAGCAGTGCTTGAAGGAGCGTTATTCGTACGGAGGCCTCACGGCCGCAGGGGCGCGTCTCGATCCGCCGCCCGAGGACGGAGCGCGCGGTGATGGTGTGAAGCTCCACGACGTGCTCGTTCCCATCGCCGCAGAAGACCAGGATGCGATCGCCCTTACGGGCGCGGACGACACGCCGAAGCTGGTGAGCTGTGAGGAGCGGGAGGCTCACGGTCTCCGCACCGAGGCACTCCGGCGGCAGGAAGAACCGGTGCTCTTTCACAACCGGGGCGGTAGCACCGCCAGGATGATCCAGTCACCTTCGGCGTGGCGTTCCGCGAGCGACCAGCCCGCCTCCTCGAGCAGGGCCATCAGCCTCGGCGCGTCTTCCTGGAGGACACCAGAGAGCAGCGCCACCCCGTCTGGTTTCAGGATGCTGGCGATCTCCGCTCGGAGCGCCGACAGCACGCGAAAGGAGATGTTGGCCACGACGACGTCGAACGGCCCGAGCGCCTCCCGCTCGTCCGGCAGCGAGCCGTGCTCGACGCGGACGGTATCGGCCACGCTGTTGCGTCCGGCGTTCTCACGCGCCACGCGGGCGGCAGTCGAGTCAACGTCCAGGCCGAGCACGCTGGCCGCGCCAAGCAGCGCGGCCGCGATGGAGAGGATCCCCGAGCCACACCCGAGGTCCAGGACAGACATGCCCGCTGTGACATGCTGCTCCAGCGCGCGGAGGCACAGCCGCGTCGTTGGGTGAAGCCCGGTCCCGAATGCCATGCCGGGATCCAGGTAGATTGGCAGCTCGCCTCTCCGTTTTCGGTACGGGCGCCAGCTTGGCACGATGGCCAGGCGCTGCCCGATCCGCTGCACGTGGAAGTGCCGCTTCCAGGCCTCCTCCCACTCCGACTCGTGGATGGTCCGAACCGTGAGCGGCTCGACCGAGCGAAGCTGGCCGAGGTGCCAGGCGCCCTCTTCGAGCTTGCGACGGCGCTCCTCGGTGCGCTCGTCCAGCGGAAGGTAGGTCTTGACGAACACCGGTCGTTCGCGATCGATGGAGACCTGCTCGCCGTCAGGCGAGCTGACAACCGGCTCCTCGATGGCCACGCCCTGGCCCCATTCCGAGAACAGCTCGGCGAGCGACTCCACCGCCTCGGCATCCGCGAGGGTTGACAGCTCGAGCCAGCTTGTGTCAGACGCCGAAGGCATCTTTGACTTTGTCGAACAGTCCCTTGTGCTCCTGTGGCTGGACCTTGTGACCAAACGACTCTCCCAGCTCGTGGAGCAGCTTGCGCTGCTTCTCAGTCAGATCCCGGGGAGTCACCACGCACAGTCGCACCTTCAGGTCGCCGCGCCCGCTCTCGCGCAGGTGGGGCACACCCTTGCCGCGAACGGTGACGATCTTGCCGTGCTGCGTGCTGGCCGGAATCTTGATCGGTAGGGAGCCGTCCAGTGTCGGCACCTCGACCTCGTCGCCGAGCGCCGCTTGTGCGAAGTTGATGCCCAGCTCCAGCAGCAGGTCGTTGCCCTGGCGCTTGAGGAACGCATGGGGCTCGACGTGGACGACAACGTACAGGTTCCCGGACGGCCCGCCCTGTGGCCCCGGCTCGCCCTCGCCAGAGATCCGGATCTGGGAGTTGTCGTCGATGCCGGCTGGAATGTTTACGAGCAGGGTGCGCGTCGAGCGGAGGCGCCCGTCGCCCCGGCATTCCCTGCAGGGATTGGTGATGAGCGTGCCCGCGCCCTGGCAGCGGTCGCAGACGCTCACGTTGACAAACTGGCCAAAGAAGTTCTGGTGTACGCGCCGAAGCTCGCCAGTGCCACCACAGCGCACGCAGCTCACCGGCTGACTGCCGGGCTCAAAGCCCTGGCCGCCACAGTGCCCGCAGGCTTCGTACCGGTCGAACGAGATCTCCTTCTCGACGCCGAACACCGCTTCTTCGAAGGCGACCGTCACGTCAACTCGGAGGTCCGTCCCGCGCTGCACCCGCTCGCGCCGACCGCCGGCTGGTGCCCGGCCGAAGAAGGTCTCGAAGATGTCTTCGATCCCGAACCCGGAGAACCCCGCCGTGCCATTGCCATCCGTAAACCCGTAGCGGTCGTAGGCGGACCGCTTCCGCGGGTCCGACAGCACCTCATACGCTTCTTGCACCTCTTTGAAGCGTTCAACGGCGCCATCGTCCCTGTTCCGGTCAGGGTGGTACTGAATAGCGAGCCGGCGGTGTGCCTTGCGAATCTCGTCCGCTGAGGCTCCACGCTCTACGCCAAGAACCTCGTAGTAGTCACGCTTCTTTGTCGCCATAGGCTCCATGCAGCACTGTTAACATCGCGGCGATCCAGGCTCTCGCGTCGGAAGGTTATACCGTGCCGTCAGACCTGCGCGCTAGAACGGCCAGCGCGTCGCTGGACGGTCTCCAGACCGCTCTCCAGGGTCTGCCGGGAGCGCGGAAGCCACTCAGACGGTCGCGGACGCCTCCGGGTCGGCAGGCGGCACACCACCAGCGGCTGGCGGCGTCGCGCTGGCGGGCATCGCGCGTCCGACCTTGACGAGCGCTGCTCGGAGCAGGCGGTCGTGCAGCCGGTAGCCTCGCTGGAGCACCGCCACGACTCGAGTCTGTTCCGCCAGGTCGCCGTCCTCGTGCATGACCGCCTCATGCTCCAGCGGATTGAAGCTCGCGTTCTCAGCGTCGATCGGCGTCACGCCGTGGCGCTCGAGCACAGCGTGCAGCTTCCCGTAAACCTGGTACACGCCTTCGATCCAGGTCAGCCTGAGCAGGTCTCGCGGCAGGGTGCCCCACGCCCGCTCGAAGTCGTCCACCAGCGGCAGCAGCTCTTCTATCAGCCAGCGCTCGCCAAACTTCTTCTCCTCGTCAGCGCGCCGTTTGAAGTTTGCGAAGTCGGCTGCTGCGCGCTGCCACGAACGGAAGTTCTCTTCAGCCCGAGCCTGGGCTGCCGCCAGGTCAGCCTGTAGTTGTGAAAGCTCGTCTTTCGCCGCGGGCGATGAGCCGACCTGCTCTGCCCCGGCTGCCTGCTGAGTCTCGTTCTGTGCCTCGTCCACGCTGATTCCAGTCCCCCGTGATCTCTGGGCGACCGCACCCACCCGACCGCGCGGACAGCATTGGGCCGTCCTCGGTCAGGAATGGGCGGGCTTCGCCAGCAATACGTCTAACAGATTTCCCATGAACTGGACCATCGGCACCGCGCGCCAGTAGGGCAGGCGCGTCGGGCCGACGATGCCAAGTACGCCGCGCGCCCCATCGTGGCCGCCGTAGCCGGTCAGCACCGCGCTGGTGCCACGAAGCGGCTCGAGCCGGTGCTCCTGGCCGATGATGATCTGAACGCCCGAGTCTACCGCGCCCTGAGCGAGAAACGCGTTCAGGAGGTGGGATTGCTCCAACACCTCGACAACCGGACGCAACTGGGTACTCGTCGCGAACTCCGGCTGCAGCAGGATGTGGCTCAGGCCCTCGAAATAGACCTCCTCGAACGCCTGGCCCCGAGCTGCATCCAGCAGCCGCTGGACAGCCTGCACGAACAGCTCCAGTCTGTCGCGCTCACTGGAGGCGGCTGGCTCGTCCGCTGTGGCAGCAGGATAGGCTGCTCGAAACCCGTCGACGAATTGGGCGCTCAGCCGCCTCGCCACCTGCTCGAGGTCGTCCGTTGAGGTGGGGTCTTCGAGACGGACTACTTGCTGGAGCACCTTGCCGGCTTCGAGGATCACCACCACCAGCACGACCTGGTCCTGCATCGAGACCAGCTCGATGTGCCGAGCCCGGCCACGCGGGGAGATGGGCAGACTGACCACTGCCGCCGCCTTGATGGTCTCCGCCAGTACAGACGATGCCAGGTGTGCCCATTGGCTGAACTCGGAGCGGACCTCGTGAAACCGGTGCCGGATCCGTTGCGCTTCACTGACGGAAGGGCCCCGGCTCTCCATCAGGAACTCGACGTAGTAGCGATAGCCGAGGTCAGTGGGGATGCGGCCAGCCGAGGTGTGGGGCTGACGCGTCAGAGCGAGACGGTCCAGCACCGCCATCTCGTTGCGGACGGTCGCGGCGCTCACCGCTTCCTGGATGCGGTGCGCCACATACTCGGAGCCGACCGGCTGAGCCGTCCGGACGTGCTGTTCGACGACAAGCTTGAGGATGTTCTGTCGGCGCGGTGACAACTCCATCAGATGCCCTGCGCTCTACCCCTGCGCGCTACGCTCGCGCTCTGGCGAGAGCCTAACACCCTCTACCGGACCTGTCAAGCGAGTGTCTGGGAGCCAGTGTATACTCGATCGCTTGGGACCGCGTGTCCAATCCAGCCGGCGGAGGCTCGATGCCCGAGAGGATCGTCGTCACCGGAGTGGGAGCTGTAACGCCGATCGGCAACGATGCGCCATCGACCTGGAAGGCGATGGTCAACGGTGAAGGTGGCGTGCGCCGCATCTCGCTGTTCGACCCGACCGGCTTCGACTGTCAGATCGCCGCCGAGGTCAAGGGTTTCGATCCAGCGGCCATGTTGGGCGCCAAGGAGGCGCGTCGATCTGACCGCTTTCTACAGTTTGGCGTGGTCGCCGCGCACGAGGCGCTCCGCGATGCCGGCCTCAAGATCGACGATTCCAACGCCACGGAGATCGGCGTGATTGTCGGCTCGGGTATTGGCGGGATCGCAACCCTCCAGGACCAGATCGACGTCATGCGCAGTCGAGGTCCACAGCGGGTCAGCCCCTTTCTGGTCCCGATGATGATCATCGACATGCTCGCCGGCCAGATCTCCATCAGCCTGGGTGCCAAGGGGCCGAACTACTCGATCGTATCGGCTTGCGCGACCTCGGGCCACTGCATTGGAGAGGCCGCGGAGCTGATCCGGCGGGGCGACGCCAGAGCGGTCATCTGCGGTGGCACGGACGCGGGCATCACCGAGATTGGAGTGGCCTCCTTCGACGCCATGCGGGCGCTCTCCAACCGTAACGACGACCCGGAGCATGCTAGCCGTCCGTTCGACGCCGGCCGGGATGGCTTCGTGATGGGCGAAGGCGCTGGGATCATGGTGCTGGAGTCGCTCTCGCACGCCATGGCGAGAGACGCTCGCATCTACGGCGAGCTGCTCGGTTACGGCGCGAGCGGCGATGCCCATCACATTACCGCTCCGCCGGACGACGGGGAAGGTGCGCAGCGCGCGATGCGCCTCGCGCTGAAGAAGGCTGGCCTCGAACCGGCAAGTGTAGACTACATCAACGCCCACGCGACGTCGACGCCGGGCGGTGACCGGGCGGAGACACACGCGGTCAAGTCGGTCTTCGGCGAGCGCGCCCATGAGATCCCGATAAGCTCCACAAAGTCGATGACCGGCCACCTGATGGGCGCTGGCGCGGCGGTCGAGGGCATCGCCTGTCTCTTCGCCATCCGTGACGGCGTGGTGCCACCTACCACCAACCTCCTGCAGTTGGACCCGGCTTGCGACCTGGACTACGTGCCGAACGTGGCTCGCTCGCACCCGGTTCGCTACGCGCTGTCCAACTCTTTCGGGTTTGGTGGCCACAACAACTCGCTCATCTTCGGCGCATTCGAGGCGTAGGGCCGGCCGAGCAGCGCATGCCAGCGAGCGGTTGCAGGAGTGCGCCACGGAGTCCGCCCGCCCGGCCGCTCGGGACCGCGGACGTCGTTCCTACCACGGCGGACCCGTCCCATTGCGCCAGGGAACGAGACAGTGCATGCGAGCAGCCAGCCGGGCACGCCGCCATCGGGTGCGCCCGACTCGTGTTGAAACGGCCCTACAGGTCTGTCGACCATGCTGCACCTTCTTCGGGCGCACCCGCGGCTTTCGCTCTCCTTTACTTCGTGGGTGCCCTTTGGTAGCATGTTCCCGAGCGTGAGGTGAGAGTAGCTTCGCAGCAGCCAGTTCCTGCTGGCCGAGGTCCGAGTTCGGCTGCTTGAACGCGCGGTCGTCGTTGCGGTTTCATTGATCCAGGGACTTGGGGACTCCTGTGCGTTTCGCAGCCCCAATTCCGGACTCCCGAATGAGGTGAGGCGTGTCGGTTCAGGAAGAATTGCGCCCGTTCATCGAAGACTTGCGCCGGGGACAGTATCGGCGGGCTTTGACGAACAACCGGGTGTTCAAGAGCGTCTTCCGTCACGGGTATCCCGATACCCCGCGGAACCAGGCGCTCATGATGTTCAACAACGTGTTTCTGCACCTGCACCCGGTGCGGATCCGGCGTGAGAGCCTGAAGATCACCTACACGTTCTGTCTGGGCGGGCTGTCGTTCTTCCTGTTCCTGCTCCTGACCGTGACGGGCGTGCTCCTGATGTTCTACTACCGGCCTGCCACAGCGGTGGCGTATCAGGACATGAAGGACCTGGAGACCGTCATCACGTTCGGCATGCTCCTGCGGAACATCCACCGGTACGCCGCGCACGGCATGGTGATCACCGTCTTCCTGCACATGGTCCGGGTGTTCTACACAGGCTCGTACAGGCCGCCGCGCGAGTTCAACTGGGTTGTTGGCGTGATCCTGCTGACCCTGACGTTCCTCCTGAGCTTCACCGGCTACCTGCTCCCGTGGGACCAGCTCGCGATCTGGGCCGTCACCGTCGGAACGAACATGGCCGGCGCCACACCGTTCATTGGCGACCAGGCGAAGTTCTACCTGCTTGGCGACTACCAGATCAGCGACAACACGCTGATCCGCTGGTATGTGCTTCACGTGATCGCCCTGCCGCTCCTGGCCGCTGTCTTCATGACGGTGCATTTTTGGCGCATCCGTAAGGATGGCGGCATCTCTGGTCCGCTGTGAGCGCCTGCTGTGCAAGAAAGAAGGAGCCAACGCATCCATGGCTGAGCAATCGCTGACCCCACAGCAGCGCGAGCAGCTTGCCGCCGCGGCGAAGCGTACCCCGGCGGCGCCGAAAGAGCCGGAGCAGCTCGTCTACGTCTGGCCCCACCTCGTCACGATCGAATTCATCGCGGCGATGCTCATGCTGTTGAGCCTGGTACTCATGAGCTGGGTTGTCCAGGCTCCGCTCGAGGGCGTGGCGAACGCGGACAAGACGCCGAACCCGTCCAAGGCGCCCTGGTACTTCCTGAACCTCCAGGAGCTGCTGCTCCACATGCACCCGGCCCTGGCGGGCGTCCTCGTGCCGGCGGGCGCGCTGGCGCTGATCGCGATCATCCCGTACTTCGACCGCGACCAGCGGGACGTTGGAAAGTGGTTCGGTACGCGCAATGCGGGCGGTATCGCGCTCTTCACGGCGTTCTACACGGCGATCATCATCCCGGCCCTGATCTTCTTCGACGAGTACATCGGCGTGAAGCCGCTGATGCGAGATCTTTCGCAGTCAACGGGCAGTGACTTTTTCCGAGAGCAGATCATCACCGACATCATCATTCCCGTCGCTCTGATGGTGATCCCGATCGGGATCCTCCTCTGGATCGTGAAGCGGAAGTGGGATCCGACCACGCGCGATGTGATGGTCTGTCTCTTCACGGGTTTCTTCGTGGCGTACATTGTGTTGACGATCTTTGGGACGTTCTTCCGCGGGCAGGGCATGCATCTGTACTGGCCGTGGGATGCTCGAATGCAGCGCATCGACTGACCGGCAGACGCCTCGCCGCCAGGCGACCGTCGCCCATCTCTGGGAGCTGTGATGTCCGACAATCCGAAACAGGGGCTGTTCTATTCGGCAGAGCGGGCCTCGGCGGCCGCGGCCGTGCCGGGACAGTCCATTGGCGTAGAAGTGGGAGAGAAAGGACCGCCGCGGCGGCTCGTGCTGCGCTGGGTTGGCTGGGGCGCGATCCTGCTCACCCTCGGTCAGTGGACAATGGGGTTCCTCGGCTTTTTCACACCTGGCCGCACGGGCGCATTCGGCAGCGTCGTGACCGTCCCGAAGGCCGCCGCGGACTTCAAGGTGGGGGACGTCTTTCAGGTCATCGAAGGCAAGTTCTACGTGACCCGCGTTCCAGAGGGGTTCTTCGCCCTCTGGTGGAAGTGTCCCCACCTGGGGTGCACGGTGCCGTGGAAAGAGAACGACCCGGTCATGGAAGGCGACACTGGCTTTGCCGACAAGGGCCGCTTCAACTGCCCCTGCCACGGGTCGATCTACAACCGCTACGGTCAGATCCTCCAGGGGCCTGCCCCGCGCCCGATGGACCGCTTCGCGCTGACCATCGACGGCGGCAAGATCAAAGTCGATACCAAGACGCCCATCACTCGCGGCAGGGCGAACCCCGCCGACGCGGTGCCGGCGTGAGCACGTTCGAGAAGGGAGCGGACCGAGGATGGTGATCGGCGCAGCTGGAGCGATCGTCGCGCTCGCGCTGCTACTGTTCCTGATCTGGATGGCGCTCTACGCCACCGCGCCGCGGCCGGCGGAGCCCGAGGGCCCGCCCACCGGGTCGGTCTCCTCCGAGCGCAAGGTGTTGACTGCCATCGTACTCGTGGTGCTGACGGGCGTGAGCCTGACGGTCTACGGATTCTTCGAGCCTGCCCGCCAGGCGGCAGCCGCGGAGCGCCAGCAGAAGCTGGTCATTGAGCGCGGCATCGCGAACTACGCCTCGCTCTGTTACGCCTGCCACGGCTTCTCTGGCGACGGCGCAGTGGTCCCGGACTCGAACCCGCCTGTCGTGACGCCTCAGTTGAACCGCGCACAGTTCCAGCCAACAGACCCCGACGAGATCAAGTCGATCAGCGATTCGCTCTACAAGACCATTCAACGGGGACGACCCAACACCCCGATGCCCGCCTGGGGCCAAACGGATGGTGGCTCACTGAACGAAGAGCAGATCCGCGAGCTTGTCACGATGATCATGAACGGGAACAAGCCCGTTGAGGGCGACAAGACGACGTGGGATGTCGCGGGCGAGCTGGTCAAGAAGCACGTGGCCGACGGCTCCCCTGCTCCCAAGAAGCCGGTGGCGCAGGTTGACACGAGCCTGTCTTCGGACGCCCAGGCTGGCCAGAAGATCTGGCAGGAGAAAGGCGCCTGCATCGGCTGTCACGTTATCCAGGGCATCGCTGGTGGAGGCAAGACGGGGCCAGAGCTCTCGAACATCGGCAAGGTCGCGGCGACCCGCAAGCCGGGCATGAGCGCCGAAGACTACATCCACGAATCGATCGTCGACCCGCACGCGTTCGTGGTGCCCGGCTATCCGCCCGTCATGCCATCCTACCGCGGCACGCTGAGCGAAGACGAGATCAAGCAGCTCGTCGCCTACTACATGACCCGCAAGCAGTAAGCGCGCGACGATCCTCGGGCCGAGCACGAAGAGCCAGGCGGCCATTCGGTGGCCGCCTGGCTCTTCGGGTTTCGCTCGCGGTGGACGTTGCGTGGCAGAGCGTTCGAAGC
>JADZDV010000086.1 GCA_020850915.1 Chloroflexota bacterium
CGTGCTGGTAGAGGACCCAGCCGTGCTGGGAATCGACGAAGCGCACCGGGCCGACGCCGCCGTCTTCCGGGTTGGCGAGCGACAGGTCGATGGCCGGCGACCAGGTCAGGCCGCCGTCCTGGGTTCTGTAGAGGGTGTTGCGTCGGAGGCTGACGAACGCTCGGTCCGATGAGACGACTTCGAGGTTGACCGGGGAGCCGACGGTGGGGAGACTTGTCTCTGGATTGGGTGGAGCGCCGGGCTTGACCTCGGCGGCGCGTACCAGCCAGGTGCGGCCGCCGTCCTCCGACACGTAGAGCAGCGTGTCCATCATCGCCGTCGCGCCGTACGTCCCAGCACAGAGCAGCCATAGTTCAGATTCGTTCGGCGCGTCCAGTTGTTCAAGCCGTTGGAACCGTCGGAGGCCACATGGCTGGTCCAGCGTCTCCCAACTGGCGCCGCCATCATCTGTCGCCAGGAGCTGGCCGAAGGGCGCGCTGCCATCCGTCCAGTAAGAGAGCAGCCTGGCGTCGCGCGGCGTGAGACGGAGGAGCTGGGTCCGAAGGTCGGCGCGTGAGGGGATGGGCGGCTGCGTCGCGACAGACTGCCAGGTTGCGCCGCTGTCTTCGGAGGTGAGGAACGTCGGCACGCAAGCTGCCGCCGCCACACAGGCACGCTGGAGCGTCCAGACCGAGCGGCCCACGACCTCGAGGGCGATCACCTCGCCACTGCGCTGGACCTCTGACCATCTCGAGCCCCCATCGTGCGTGACAAACAGTCCCGGTCCGAAGGCCCAGCCGTCGTTCAGGGTGGCGAAGCGCAGCGAAGCGGCCGGCGGAGCCGCGGCCTGCGAGACAGGACCGGGAGCGACTGCCGGTGCGAGCGCGGGCAACACTTCCCAGGTCTTCCCACTATCAGACGTGCGGCGCAGCGCTACCTGGGTCGAGCCGTCCTCCAGGTCGAGGCTGCCGAGCACCCAGCCGTGCGATGGACCGATGAACGACAAGTCGATGGGATGGAATGTCGGCGCGGCGTCAGCCCGCGCCAGCCGCGACGTCTGCTCGCCGGGCAGCAGCAGGAGGACGCTGGCCGCGAGTAACAGAAGCTTGAGCCGTCGCACGCCGATCCTCGGGCTCTCCTGGACCAGTTGGGTCCACCGTCGAGCCTCTGGAAGATGATAGCTGGCGCTCGGAGCGGCGCTTCGCCAGAGGCGACGACCGTGCTACCGCGGGGCGCCCACGGCTGACCGGCAGGAATGGCCAGCCCGGGACACGGAGTCGACTCAAGAAACCGAGGCCGAGGGAAGCCTGTTAGCGAGGCGCCAGGAAGTCGGCAGCCACCCAGCCGCGCGCACCAGCGGCGTCACGCACGGCGCGCCAGTTGTAGCCGCCGTTGCGCTTCGTGTCGCCAAGATAGTCCACCATAGCGCCTTCCGGCAGCGTCTTGATGAGAGCGGCCCTCGGATTAGGGGCGGAGCGCATGTTCGCCCCGGCGCCATCGGTGTTCGCCACCTGGTAGCGGGTCGCGCCGTCGTCGGACGCTGGCGCTGGACCAGCGCTGTCCTCGGCCGGCGCGGCTGGCGCGGCGCTCTCGCCACCGCCAGCGCGGGCTGTGGCACCAATCCGCTGGGTCGTGTTGCCGATCGAGGCGCGCCAGGCCTGGAAAGCGCTGTAGGCAGGGCGCGGAGAGTAGTCCCCGTTCAGCAGGGCAAACCATGGCATCCCGTCTTCCCAGCCGGTGTGGTACGGCGAGGTGCTGGCGTCCAGGTTCGAGAGCAGCATGCCGGTCATCCACGGCCAGTTGTCCAGTGCGTAGCGGAAGGAGCCCACCACATTGTCCGCCTGCGCCTGGGCGGAGACCTTCATCCAGTCGTACTGTCCCAGCCCCCGGCCGGGATCCATGAGCCAGCCGAACTCCGTGGCCCAGATCGGCGTCGAGTCATCACCAAGATCGAGCATGAGCTGGTGGTACATCTCGGCGCGACGGAAGCAGATGCCGCCGCAGTCGTTGGGGTCTCGATCGTAGGAGGTGTTGCCGCCGTAGGGATGGACGGACATGGCGTCCATACTGCCGCGGGCGCCGGCGGCGTACATGCCGCGGATGAAGTCCACGTCCTCCATCGTGCCGCCGTAGCCGCCAGTGTTGGGCGCGGGTCCGCCGCCGATGACGATCGCGTTCGGATCGCCCGCCTTGGCGCCCTGGTAGGCCGCGCGCATGAAGCGGGTGTAGCCGGCTGGATCAGGCGCACCGCCCCACTCGTGCGGCAGGTTCGGCTCATTGAGGATCTCGTAGCCCGCGATGGTGCCGTTGGCGTAGCGGGTCATCTCTTCGTAGAAACGCCGCACAGCATCCAGGTTGGCGCCGGCCGGCGAGCCGCCCGCCCAGCCCGGCACCTCGTCCACCCGTACCACCAGGCGCATGTCCTGTGCACGGGCGGCTTTCAGAATGTTGTCGAGGTCGTTCTCCTTAGTCTGCTTCCAGAGGAAATTGCCGGACGACGGCTCGACCGCTGGCCAGTGCAGGACCATCTTGGCGTGGGTGAAGCCCGCGTCCTTCGCGGCCTTCATGCTCCGCGCGTCCGTCGTGTCGACAATCACTCCGTAAGCGAACTCTGCGCTATCAGCGCGGGCAGATATCGGCAGGGAGATCGGCCACAGCAGCAGTCCCAGCGCAACCCCGACGGATAGAAGTGGCCAGCATCGACTCCACCGCATACTCCATGTCCCTCCTGGTAGACCACTGCCGAGTGTATCAATAACGTCCCAACTGGAGCCCGGTCGCTCTCGGGCAACCTCGCGACGTCGCGCGGACGACGCGGTCCCTCGCCACAGACGCCCACCATCGGGTAGGGTGTAGCCGCCAATGATCGCCATGAACGCTGACGCGGCGTCTTCCGGCGCCCTCGCCGGCCGAACTCGCGAACTGCTCCAGCCCACCACGGCCGGCTCCGTGGACGCGCCGCGACCGCCCACGCCCGACACTCCGATCGAGGCGCAGCTGACTGTCGCGCGAAACGGTTGGCCGCGCACTCTGTCGCTCCCCATGGTGGGCTGAGAAAAGGAGGACATCCTGCTCGAAGAGATCGTCCACGCGTGCTCTGGACCAGAGGGACGAGAAGCGCTGTCGCCAGGCCAGGTCGGCCGCTGGCGAACGCTCCGGAGTCGCTTGGCGACGGACCGCCGCTCGTGAGCCTCCGCCGCCCCGCCCCCGGGGCGACCACCGCGGGACATGGCTGGTGGCGCTGCTTCTCGCTCGGTCGGGTGCTGGTCCTCGTCGGCGGGCTGGGCCTGTTAGCCGCCTACTGGATGCCCTGGATCGGCAACCAGCAGGGCGCCATGGCCGGCAGCAACCTGGCGACCGTCCTGGCCCGCACAACAGACTTGAGTCGGCTGGTGCCCGGCTTCAACATCAGTCCCCAGGAGACCCAGCTCCTGAAGCTCGTCATCAGCGCCGTACCGACCGTCGGTGCGCTGGTGGCGGTTCTGGCGGCGAGCGGCCTCCAGGTACGCTTCAGTCTTGTCGCCAACACGATCTTGGGCCTTGCCGGCGTGGCGATGCTGCTAGCGCTCACGTTCGGCAGCCAGCGGCTCCCACCGGGCGCGCTGCCCCAGATCGGCCTGAACGTGATCGGCGGTGCGAGCGCCCTCATCCTGCTGGGCGCAATCCTGGACGTGTTGCTGAGGCCGACGAAGTCCGCCGGTACCGACACGGCTTGACGGACGGCTCCGTCAGGCCGGCGTCCTTCTCTGGTCCCGACCCATCAGTCCACGACGAGCACGAGCTTGCCGAACAGCTCCCGACTCAGCAGGAGCTCGTGCGCCGCCGCGGCCTCAGCGAGGGGGATCTGCCGGTAGATGATCGGCCTCAGGCGCCCGTCGGTCAGCATCGGGAGGCCGCCGGCCTTGAACGAGCTGATCGTCTGCTCCGCCCGGGCCGGCGTGGTGATCGCCAACCCGAAGAGGGTCAGGTTCCTGAAGATCGCGATGCGGGTGTCCAGCTCAACCCGCGCGCCGCTAGGCGAGCCATAGATCACCACCCGGCCCAACTGCGCCATGGAGCGCATGGTGCCCGCGAAGGTGGCGCGGCCCACGCCCTCGAGCGCGACGTTCACACCCTTGCCGTCCGTAGCGGCCAGGAGAAGCTCAGAGAAGTCGCCCTGGCTGTAGTTCAATCCGAGATCGGCGCCCAGCTTCCCGGCCCGCTCCAGCTTCCAGTCTGAGCCCGCCGTCACCGCCACCCAGGCGCCGAGGGCCTTCGCCACCTGAATCGCTGCCATGCCAACGCCGCTGCCGGCTGCGTGGATCAGCACCCGCTCGCCCGGCTGGACCCTCGCCAGTTCGCCCAACGACATCCAGGCGGTGGCCGAGACGACCGGCACGACAGCTGCTTGCTCGAAGGTCAGCCCTTCCGGGATCGACAGCAGCCGCCCCGGCGTGGTGACGGCCCTCTGGGCGTAGCTGTGGCCGATCCACCCGAACACGCGATCGCCCACGGAGGGCCAGCTCACGCCCTCGCCCACCGCTTCCACCACGCCAGCCGCCTCCAGGCCAGGGGTCAGGGGCGGCTGCTCCCCGCGATAGGCGCCGCGCCGAGTCAGGTGGTCCGCGAAGTTGACCCCCGCCGCATGGACGCGCACCAGCACCTCGCCCGGCCCCGCCATGGGATCCGGCATGTCCTCATACCGCATCACCTCCGGCCCGCCAAACTCATAGACCCGAATGGCTTTCATCTGCTCGCTCCTCAGGACGTCGATAGCGCTCAACCGCGCGGATCAGCGCAGCATTCGCCGATAGAACCCGCGGGGTGGCTGCCGCCCACCACTGCCCGGGAGAGACGGGGAACATCCAACCGGGAATGGGGGCAGAGTTCACCTGACGGTGGCTGCCTCGTAAGATATCTCGTCTTCCGTGAGCTGATGGTGTGTTGGCAGTCAGCAACTGGCCGTCGAGCGGCGGCGCGCGCCTCTCCGAGACCACGGACGCCCAGCCTCCCCGCCCGGGAATGAAGCCGCGGCCCGCCTGACACTGACAATCGTCGGACTCCGCCGCGCGATCGACCGGAAACGAACGCGGGAGGCCGCCACGGGCGGCCTCCCTGCTGGCTCGCTCTTCGGTTGCTGCGCCGCGACACCTGGATCCGAGGAGAAGCTGTGCTGCAGCCAGCACGTCCAGCGCTCATCTGACACACGTTCCGACAAGCGCGACGGCTTTCTCCTCCCGCGCGTCGACGTCGACTGCGTGCTCACCCTGGCGGTTCCAGCGTGGAGGCGACGACAGCCAGGTGGCGCTGGCCGGAACGACGGCCGGGCGGTAGCATAATGGGTTCGTGTCATCGGATGAAAGGCTTGAAGCCATGATCGACTTTGCCCTCACCGAACAGCAGCTCCACTGGCAGGCCGTTGCCCGGGACTTTGCCTGCCGCGAGGTGGCGCCTGTGGCGAAGGAGCGGGAGCGGATCCGCGATCCACGCGAGCGGATGCCTTGGGATCTCGTTCGCAAGGCCTCAGCGGTCGGCCTGCGCACGCTCGCCATTCCCACCGAGTGGGGCGGCGCCGGCGCGGACTGCCTGGCCCTCTGCCTGGCCGCTGAGGAGCTGGCCGTGGCCGACCTGGGCTTCTCGGTCGTCCTCGATCAGTGCTGGAAGTTCACCCCGATGCTCTGCATCCTGGCGAATGACGACCAGAAAGAGCGATTCCTGAAGCCCTACGTCCAGGATCCGGAGTATTTGCTCGCGACCACGTGGACGGAGGAGCAGTCCGGCTCAGACAACATGCTCCCATACGACGTGCCCGAGGCTGGCGTGAGGCTGCGCGCCGTGCGTCGGGGTGACGAGTGGGTCCTGAACGGCAAGAAGGTCTTCACGTCAAACGGCTCGGTCGCGAAGCTGTACTTCGTCTACGGTCGGACGAACGCCGCCGTGAAGCCGAGCGAGGGAGTGTCCTGCTTCCTGGTGCCGCGCGACTCGCCGGGCCTGAGCTTCGGCCAGAACTATGACAAGATCGGCCAGCGGCTGGTGATCAACTCGGAGGAGATCCTCGAGGATGTGCGCATCCCGGCCGCGAACCTCCTTGGGCCGGAGGGGCACGTCTCGGAGTTCCGCCGAAAGTACATGATCCGCGGCAACGTCGAGGCCGCCGCCACGGCACTGGGGCCCGGCCGCGCCGCCTACGAGGCGGCGCTCGACTACGCTCGCCGGCGCGTCCAGGGCGGCCGGCCGATCGTCGAGCGCCAGGCGGTGGCGATGATGCTGGCAGAGATGGCAATGCGGCTGGAAGCGGCCCGCCAGACGATCTGGCGCGCCGCCTGGGCCACGGACCATCAGGATCCCTACGACCGCAAGCTCTCGCCGCTGAGCAAGATCTTCGCTTCCGAGGTCGCGTTCGACGTCTGCACGAAAGCGATGGAAGTGGCCGGCGGCATGAGCGCCACAACGGACGCGCCCTTCGAGAAGTACCTCCGCGACGCCTCGACGTTCCTGCACTCGGACGGCACGAACCAGGTGCTGCGGCTGCGGATCGCCACCTTGCTCTGATCGGACCGCTGAAGATTGCCGCTCGGTCCAAGCCTTTTCCGCCGGCCGACCGGCCAACGCCTGGAGCTGCGACATGGACCTGACTCTGACCCCCTTCCAGGAGCACTGGATCGGCGTCGCGCGTGACTTCGTCAAGCGAGAGATCGAGCCGACAGTGCTCGAGCGCGACAAGATCCGGGACCCGCTGGCTCGGATGCCCTGGGACTGGCTCCGCGCCGCCTCCAAGCTCGGCCTGCGCACCCTGCCGTTCCCGAAAGAGGTCGGCGGCCAGGAGGCCGGTATCATCACGCTCTGCATGATCGGCGAGGAGCTGGCTGCTGGCGATCTCGGCTTCGCCGTCATGTTGGACCAGGTCTGGAAATTCGTCCACCTCTTCACCGAGGCGATGACGCCAGCCCAGCGCGAGCGCTACCTGCCGCCGTTCGCCGCCGACGACGAGGCGCTCACCTGCCTGGCACTGACCGAGCCGGGCGCCGGCTCGGACCACCAGGGCTACTACATGCGCCCGGACATCGCCTTCTACACCGTCGCGAAGCGGGACGGCGACGCGTACGTCATCAACGGCGAGAAGCAGTTCCCCTCCAACGGCAATGTGGCGAAGCTGTACTTTGTCATCGCGCGCCTGGACCCGACGATGACGCTCCAGCAGAGCGGTACGGCCTTTCTGGTAACAAGCGACAACCCCGGACTCAAGCCGACCAAGTACTGGGACAAGATCGGCCAGCGCCTCTGCGTCAACGGCAGCTTCGTCTTCGAGAACTGCCGTGTCTCGGCGGACGACATGCTGCTGGGCGAGGGCGACGCGATGTCGATCCGCTCGTCGTACCTGCCGGGCAGCAAGCCCGAGGCGGCGGCGACGACGCTCGGCGTGGGCCGGGCGGCGTTCGAGCGAGCGCTGGCCTACGCGCGCGAGCGCGTTCGCGGCAGCCAGCCGATCGTCGAGCAACAGGTCATGGCGACGATGCTGGCGGACATGAGCATCACCCTGGAAGTGGCGCGGCAGTACATCTGGCGCGCGGCCTGGCTGGCGGAGCATCGCGACCCGCGTGCCTCCGTGGAGGGTCTGCTCTGCAAGGCGTTCGCCTCTGAGGGGGCCTTCAAGGTCTGCCGCTCGGCGATGGAGGTCTTCGGCAGCAAGGGCGTCACGCGGGATCTGCCGATGGAGAAGTACCTGCGGGACGCCTCGACGTTCTTCCACTCGGACGGTACGAACCAGATGGCGCTCCTGCGCTCCGCGCGCACGCTGGCGGGCCAGCAGGCCGCCTCGTCGCTGGCAGGATTCTAGGGACGTGAGCAGAAATACGGAAGGCTTCTGGTGAACTTCAGCGAAGCGTCAGAACCGCGCATCTCTCTTGGACAAGCGCTCGGGGATATCGGCTAGGATTCCACCGCGCCGGGAGAGGCGCGGCGCTCTGTCGAGGGTTGGTAGCGCCCGATCCCTGGTGGGGAGGGATGGGGACCGCCTGCCCCGCGGCGCGGCCGTACAGCGGACCGCGAGCGACGGAGGCGGTTACGCTATACGGCGGGAGCCCGTCGGTACGGGACGCTATCTGCAACGGCACCGCGTGCAGCAAGCGCCTCGTCGTGTCGACCGACCAACGAATAGTTGCGACCGTGCGCTTCCCGCGAGGTATCGAGGTGCCGAGCCTGAGTATGCCCCGCACCGGCAGGATCCCGGCGCAGTAAGCGAGCGTACTGTCACCTCGAGAACAAGGCGGCTGCCCGGTTCTCGTCCATGACCATCTCGACGACCTCTAACAACCCCTGTCCGAAGGGGGCTACAGCGACGTAGTCTACCGTCGCCCGAACGTCGGCCACGGCGTTCGCGGGCGCGGCCGAGAGACCAGCCTGCTCGAGGAAGACCAGGTCGGTCTCTGTGTCTCCGACCCCGACGACCTCCGCGAGGGTGATACCGACCTCGTCGGCCAGCCAGCGCATGCCCACGCCTTTGTCCATCCCTGCCGGGCGCAGCTCGACGCCATTCAGGTTGGCCATGATCGTGAAGGCCCCCCGGAGCGGCTCGGTCGCCACTGCCGCCGCCGCTTCCAGCTCCGCCACGGGCGTGCCCTCCAGCGGATAGAGCGTCATCGACGCCTCCTTTCCGGGCTGGACGAACGCCCGCCCGGGGCGGAGGAGCGGCTCCTCGAGCGCGGCCCGCAGCGTCGCCAGGCGGGCCGAGTAGTCCGGGCCGAGCGACGGATGGAAGGCGTAGCGAAACGCCGTTGGGAAGAACAGCCCACAGCCGTGCTCGAAGATGCAGGGCAGAAAGCAGCCGATCATCTGCGCCAGCATCTCGACGTACGGCGCCTGGCGCCCCGTGCAGAGCGTAATCGCGGGCACGAGCGGGTCGATGAGCGCCTGGTGGTTCAGCTCTTCCAGCCGAGCCAGCACCGCCAAGTCGGCCGCCTGCCCCTCTCCGCCAGTGATGACC